>JAIRLQ010000416.1 GCA_031259345.1 Treponema sp. | reverse complement strand
CTTCCCGCAGCCATTTTGCCCGGATCGTGCCGCCGGAGAACGCCGGGGAGTTTTTTGGCTTCTTCGACATCTTCGGCAAATTCGCCTCGATTATGGGCCCTGCCCTTTATAGCTTTACCAAAACCGTTACCGGCAGCAGCGCCTATTCCATCCTGTCGATCCTGGCCCTTTTCGCCGCCGCCCTCATCATCTTCGCGGTGGGCGGCAAATATATGAAGGCGGCGGCCGTGAGCAGCCCATAAATCGTGGTTTTTGCGGCACAAAGCGGCGCAAAACCTGCAAGCGCAACAGCCTGCTAGCTTACTTTGAATTTTGAAACTTCCTGTATCAGAACATCAATGTTTTGCTTGTTTTCCCCGCTGATGTTCTTTACCCCGACAACCGCGGTATTGATCTCGTTCGCCCCGGAGGACATTTCGTTCATCCCGTTGGTAATCTCCTGGGTTACCATTTCAAGGTTTTTGCCCTCCTGAATAACTTCCCTGCTTCCTTCAAGCATCTCCATGGAGCTGCCCTTAACCCTCTGGGTTATTTCGTTGAGGCGGCTAATCGCCTCAAGTATCTGCTGACTCCCCGCGTTCTGTTCCTCCATGGCGTTGCGGATGTTTTCTTCCTGATCCGAAACTACCTTGACCCCCAAATCTATGGCTTCGAATTTGCTCAATACCCCGTCGGTAGACTTGGTTATCTTGTCTATAGAATCTTTTATCTTTTTAAGAACTGTGGCTATGGTCTTGGACTGTTCCCCGCTTGACTCCGCAAGCTTGCGGATCTCATCGGCCACCACGGCGAAACCCTTACCCGCGTCCCCCGCGTGGGCGGCCTCTATGGCGGCGTTCATGGAAAGAAGATTGGTCTGGCTGGCGATGTTTTCCATCACGGCGTTAATCTCCAGGAGTCCTTCGGATTCCCGGGAGATTGTCTGAATATCCGTTGCCACCTCCTGAAGGCCCGACCGCCCTACCTCCGACGCGGCGGCCAGATCTTTTACGTTATCCACGTTTTTCACCAGCGTATGGGTAACGGACTGGATATTGGCGAGCATCTCTTCAATCGCCGAGGAAGACTGGGCTACGCTGGTGGTCTGACGTTCAATTTGTTCGTTCAGTTTATCAATATTGATGGTAATCTGCTCCATGGTGGCGTTTGTTTCGGTAACGCTGGTGGACTGGTTGATCACCCGGCCCTCGATGCTCTGGATATTGGCGGTAATCTGGTTTATGGCCGCGGCAGTTTCGCCCATGTTGGACGCCAGCTCGTTGCCTATATTAAAGAGGGCCGCGGCCTGATCTTTAATGGTCATAATCAAATGTTTAATTTTATCCAGAGTCTGGTTGAAATAACGGGCCAGGTCTCCGATTTCGTCATTGGATTTATGGTCAATAGATTTGGTCAGATCCCCCTCTCCTTCGGATATATCCTTGAGAGTATGGGATATTTTAACAACCGGTTTGGCAATATTGCCGGCAATAAAAGAAATCACCACCGCCGATATGGTCAGGAAGACAAGGGCCAGAATAATCGTAAAGTTAGTCAGGGTGCTAACTGTTTCCATAACCTTTTTCATGGGCACTATACTTACCATGGTCCAGTTGATGCCGGTTCCTCCTACGGCAAAGGGATAGGTCTGCACAATACTGTCATCGTTGCTCGTTAAAACCGGAGCTCCCGATTGTATAGATCCCTCGATGTCCGCAACCCCCTTGGGGCCAACAATTTCTTCCAAAAAGACATAAAATTTTTTGCCGATCCGTTCAACCTGGGGGTGGGCTATAATGGTTCCATCTCTGGCGTAAAGGGAGGCGTAGCCTATCTCATAGGGCTTTATTGCCGCTACCACATTCTGAGAAGGCGACAGGTCAATATTGATACCCACCACCCCGATTACCTCATCGGTTACCGGCCGGAAGATCGGGGCATACATTGTGGCGACCAGCACTTTTTTGTCCCCAATGGTCCATAATTCAGGATCGATGAGAACCGGCTTCCGCGCCCGGGCGTCGTCAGCCAGCATGTTTACTATTTCCTGGTAATCCGGATAATACCGGATCTCTATGCGGTTGGTACCGGTTTCCTGATAATACCAGGGAATAAAATAACCCGTTTCATCGCTTCCCGGGGTATTGGCGTATCGGGATTCCAGGCTGTCGATAACGCCCGGTTTCCAGACCGTAAAAAGTCCCACAAATTGGGGGTTCGCCTCAAGGACCGAAAAGAGAATTTCCTTGTACTGGTCCCGCCGCTCTTCCATTTCTATTTGTTCAAACCCGTCCATGATTTGCGAGATATAGGTTATGGCGTCATAATAGTGCTGATACCGGGCCAGGAGTTCTTTTGCATAAATTCCTGTGGTTTGTTTTAATATTTCCCGCGCGGATGCCTTTTGCAGTTCCCGAGCTTGGTAAAGCAGAACACCCGATATTCCGCCGATCATCACCAGTATCATGGCGGCAATGGTCAGTGTAATCCTGAGTTTGAGTTTCATGACCTTTACTCCTTCCCAAAACATAGCAGACCCTTTTAAAGAAAAGGTCCGGCTTTTTAAGTCTAGTATTCCAGCCAGGAGTAATATGAAGAATATTTAGATCTCTGTAATTTATATATAAAAAAGAGAGCGCTTCCCGCGGCGCTTCCGGAAAAACGGCTCACTCCCTTGCAATTCTATATTTTAGGTAAATTTCCTCCAGGGTTCTTCTGGGGCCCGGGGCATCAATTTTTTTACGAAAATAGGCGGCGTCCCTGCGATCAACATAAAAATCATAAATAGCGCGGAAATCGGAGCCGGTGGCAACCGCAAAAACCGGCTCTGAGCCCAGGTATGTTCTTAGCTCATCATGATTGACCGCGGCAATGCCAAATTGGGACAACCGGGACCGGACGGCCTTAATTTCTTCGTGGGAAAGGCCAAAAAGAAATTCCTCCAGCGCCCAGCGGGTTTCACAGTTGGAAGTTTCCTGAACCAGAAATTCCCGCCAGTCGGCTTCCATATCAATGGTGATACGTAAAACTTCACTGGAACCATCCATGGTGCCGAAAGCCGGCGGGCTTTTATCCCTGGCGTTCCACAGGGACTCAAGGGCGAACATGTGCCCCGCACCGCGGGGATCGGAGCCTGAATCCCAAAGATCAATCAGATTATCGGCTACCCGGATTTTAATTTCCTGGGAGAAATCATCATCATCAAGGCAGGAAAAATACAAGTCTTCTACCATGAGGGTATGGATTATGGAAAAAATTACCCTTCGCAGGGGCTGCTTAAAATCCTCGTTTCCCTTGATAAGAAGAGCAATCAAAGCAAAAAACTGAAATTTTTCTACGAGATAGCTTCTGGACATCACCACCCTGGAAGGAATATGAAGCAAATGCGAGCTGGTCGCAAAAGAACAAAGGGCTTCCAGAAGTTTCTGTTCATTCCGCACTACCCCCCTGAGCATGCGGGATTCTCTGACAGACGGGTAACCGGAAATGACCCTTCCCAGGGTATTCAAATTTTCAAAACGCTGACGGACCAGGGCGCCTTCTTCAAGATTCCGGGAATCAAGGTATGACTGGATTTTTTCAACGAGATGCGTTTCATCGTCTTTCAACCCCAGCATTTTTAATTTACGCTCCTTGGGCTCGTACCAAACGCTGCTTGGTTTTGTTCAAACCTCATACATATAAAATACCAAGTAATGTCCGAGAAATCAAGGAAAATCGACGTTTTTATTCGCAGGCGGATCCAATACCCACCCCGACCCGCACCTGCCCACCCGCCCGTTTCGGTTAGATTAATTATGAGGCAATGCGACAGGAAGCAGTCGTCCCTATCGGCGAGATACGAAAAAAGCGCGCGGTTCTGGAAAACCTTTACGCTGATAGCAGCCCCCGCGGCGGCACTCCTTAGCGGCGGCCTGGCTCCCGTACTGAAATGAACCTCTGTGGCGGTAAACGACGGACCTCCGCTTTAATGAGAGCGGGTCATAATTTGCCGGAGGATTGAATTGAGGCGGGTCTGATAGCCCTTCCCCCCCTGTTTGAGCCAGGCCACTATATCGGCATCCAGCCTACAGGTAAGGGCCACCTTTACCGGCCGGTACATACCCCGGTCTACCGGCGGTCTGGGGCGGAGGCCGGAAAGGTCTTTGATTTCAGGAATATCGGAAAAATCTATTTCCTCATCTGTAATGGCAGCCACCCGGTCCCATTCCTCCTGGCTTACCGGGGGCAGGTCGTCAAGGGTATAGTTAACCATTCCCATTATACAAAACCTCCGTTTCGTGGTTTGTAGCCCTTCGGGCTGATATAATACGAACCGTTTCGATTTCCGGCTCGGTAAAACTGATCAACAGAACACTGTTTTCGGCAAAACCGGCAAGCAAAAATCGTTCTTCGCCAAAGCCGCTATGCTTATCATCATAATATTCTTTCCGCAGAGAATCGGAAAATGCGGGGAGCGCCTGAATGAAACTAAGTCCATGCTTTTTGATATTGTCCAGGTTCTTTTTCTCATCCCACAAAAACTTCATACTGACCCACTAGAATATAGAATATTCCGTACTTATAAAATTGTCAATACAGTGAGCCTTTACCCATAACCGCAGGGGTGTCAGCCAGCGAATTTGCCTGTATCTATACTCATTCACGCCGTTCCGGTACAATTCAACATC
>JAIRLQ010000405.1 GCA_031259345.1 Treponema sp. | reverse complement strand
CCACGGTGATAACCCCGTCTTTACCGACTTTTTCCATGGCGTCGGCGATGGTATTGCCGATTTCAGCGTCATTATTGGCGGAAACCGAGGCCACATGGGAAATTTCTTCCTTATCCTTGATCTCTTTGGAATTTTTCTTGATCTCTTCCACGGCGATTTCCACCGCCTTATCAATACCCCGTTTGAGCTCTATGGGCGTCATCCCGGCGGCTACCGATTTGAGGCCCTCTTTTACCAGGGAATAGGCCAGTACCGTAGCGGTGGTGGTGCCGTCGCCGGCCACATCGTTGGTCTTGGTAGCCACTTCTTTGAGGAGCTGAGCCCCCATGTTCTCGTAGGGATCGGCAAGTTCTATTTCCTTTGCTACGGAAACGCCGTCTTTGGTTACGGTGGGGGCACCGAATTTCTTGTCCAAAAGAACGTTCCGTCCCTTGGGGCCGAGGGTTACTTTAACGGCCTTAGAAATCTGCTCAACCCCGGAAAGTAGTTTGCGCCTAGCCTCTTCATTGAACAATAACTGTTTCGCCATGATTCTTTTTCTCCTCTTTAATTACCGGCTCTTCGGATACAATTCGGAACAGCTCTCCCTATTTGCGAAAAAACCGGTATAATATGAAATGGATTTTGCCCCATTTATGATGAGACTTTCCTATAAAATACTAAGACATCCTATCAAAAGTCAATCATTTTCTCAAGAAGATAATACAAAAACAGAAAAGAAAGATGGTTAAACTTGCTCAAAACCAACCGAATTTTGGAACAGCCTCACTTTAGAATTTACAAGAAGTTCATTTTATTATTATAATGGTCTTATGCCGAAGGAGAATGTCCCTATCTTTGAAAGCTGCGGCCCGGTGATGATCGGTCCCCCCGGTTCCCATACCGCCGGAGTGGCCCGGATTACCGATTTGGCCCATAAAATGTACGGCGCCGAACCGGGAAACGCGGTGGTTTCCTTCTACGGGTCCCTGGCCTCCACCCGGAAGGGCCACGGCTCGGGGATGCGGCTTTACCGGAAACTGAGACCCCCGGGGAGAAAAAATCCCCTGTATAAAACGAAACGCCTTTGTGGCGGTCAATGCGCTAACTGCGGTGGATTTGACTTTACCGGGAATAATGAGCATGATACACTTTGAGGAGGATATATGGGCCATGAAACAAATCGGAGACGTTATGCCCGGATCGATAAAGGAAAAGGCAACCGGGGGTTTGGCGGCTGCGCCGACGGGTCTCGCTTGGAAGAAAAGATTGGCCCCGGAAAATCCGTAATCTTGGAGGAGAATTTATGGAAAAATTGCGTATGGGTGTGCTTGGATGTTCCGGGCATTATGCCTTACGGGTAGCGACCCCTTTGAAATCATCATTGTTGGTCGAACCCTACGGAATAGCGTCCCGGGATATCGCAAAGGCCAGGGCTTTTGCGGCTAAATGGGATTTTTCGTCGGCCTACGGTTCTTATGAGGAGATGCTGACGGATCCAAAGGTTGATTTTATTTACAATCCCCTGCCCAATCATCTCCATTTTGAATATATAAAAAAAGCCGCCGATGCAGGAAAGCCCATACTCTGCGAAAAACCCCTGTGCCTCAATGCCGGGGAGGCGGCGGAAGCGGCGGAACACTGCAAGAAAAAGGGAGTCCCCCTTATGGAAGCCTTTATGTACCGCCTCCACCCCCAATGGATCCGGGCCGCAGAGCTGGTTAAGGCCGGAGAATTGGGAAAAGTCATGGCCACCAGCGGGGTGTTTTCCTATGATAATACGGACGCTCAAAACATCCGGAATATGGCGGACTACGGAGGGGGCGCTATCCTGGATATCGGCTGTTATACGGTTTCCTCCGCCCGGCTCCTCATGGGAGAAGAACCCCAGCGGGTGATTTGTACCCTAATCCGGGACCCGGTTTATAAAACCGATATCCTGGCCTCCGCTATCCTGGACTTCGGCGAAGGGCGGACCTCCACCTTTACCATAGGCACCCAGATATATCCCTATCAACAGGTAAACGCCTATGGTACGCAGGGAACCTTGTCGGTGGAAGTACCCTTTAATATGTACGGCGATGTGCCGGGCCATGTTACGGTACATACCGGGGTTGGGACGCGGCTCATTGAAACCGAAATAGCCGACCAGTACCTCCAGGAATTCGACGCCTTTGCGGAGGCGGTCATCAATAAAACCGGGGTTCCTACCCCTGTTTCCGATGCCATTGCCAATATGGCCGTGCTGGATGCCCTTTTTGCCTCCGCCCTTTCGGGTAAATGGGAAACGGTAATGAAATACTAATGAACGTTCGTTTTTTAAGGATAGTATTATGCAGATGAGAATATACACCGACGGCGGTTGTTCCGGCAATCCCGGGCCAGGCGGTTGGGCTTATGTAATTATTGCGGAGAAGGCCGGAAAAGCAAGGATCATTGCCGAAGATTGGGGGGCTGAAAAAGAGACCACCAATAACCGCATGGAGCTGAATGCCGCCGTGGCGGCCCTGGAACGGGCGGCCCAATTACCAGGTTCTCAAAAAAAGATATGGGTATTCACCGATTCCCAATATGTGCAGAAGGGTATGAGCCTCTGGATCCATTCATGGAAGCGTAATGCCTGGAGAACCAGTGACAGAAAACCGGTAAAAAACCAGGAGCTATGGCGGCGTTTGGATGAACTGGCCGATCTGTTTCCGATACAATGGGAATGGGTTAAGGGCCATGCGGGGAATGAATATAATGAACGGTGTGACCGCATGACCCGGATGGCTGTCGCATCGCTGGAAACAGACGGTCCCTTTGGTCCGGATTGTCTTATTTTTTAAACGCAAGTAGTTTTTTTGTATCTCTTATTACCGGCTGCTTTTTCATAACGTCAGATTTTGAAAAGGCAGCCTTAGTTTTCGTTCTTTGCCGCCGAGGGTAGTGTTTCCGCAAAGATTTTAGAAGATACTAACCTTTTTTTAAAAATAAGCCTCCATATAAATTCCCACAAAAGTAGAATTAACAATAGGCATGGTGTCAGAACCATTGGCCCGGAATAATTCTCTTTACAAAGGAGCAGCGAGGTGAAGTTACAATTCAAAATAACACTATTTATAATTACCATGATTACCATGATTATTTCTATCATATCGATAGTATTATTAACTCGGGCAAGAAATCTGCAAACCAAGGCGGCCCAGGAAAACATGAAGAACCTTACCGGGATATATGCCAAAGAACTAGAGGCCCACTATGAGGAATATCTTACCATCCTTGAAACCTTAGCGCAAATAATGGCGCGCTATCCCCAAGCAGAAGCCGGAACCCGCCGTTCCAAATACAACGAAATCCTTTTTGCCGTACTTCAGGCAAATCCTCAATTTATAGGCATCTTTACGGTATGGCAGCCAGGTGTTATAGATGGCCAGGATAATCAATACGCCGGGACTCCCGGCACCGATAGCAGCGGTAATTATATTACCTGGTATTATCAGGAAACCCCGGATAGCCCCATAGAATTGCGGGCCTATCAGGATTACAAAACCAAGCTGGCGAATCTATCTTCCCGGAAAACCATAAGTGATCCCACACTCCAAACCATAGCGGGCAAAGAAATTCTGGTAGTGGATCTGACCGCCCCCATCTTCCGGTCAACTGATAATAGCATCGTCGGATTAGTGGGAATTACGGTGGAGCTTACTTTCTCTCAATCTCTTATAAATACGATTAAACCCTATGATGTGGGAGTCGCCGGTCTATATACCCATAACGGTACTATAATCGCCCACCATTTGCTTGAACGGATCGGGCAAAACTTGCAAGCCAGCGAAAGCATCCTTGGACAGGAGGGAATCGCAATGATGGAATCTTCCCTCCAATCCGGAAAACCGGCTTTTATCATATTTGACAACAATTTAATACAGAATTATCCCTTCTTGATAGGGGACTCTACTAATTACTGGATCTTAACCAGCAGTGTCCCCATAAAGACGATCCTAAAGGATGTTGAGGCTATTACAAGGTTTACGCTGATCTTCGCGATTATATCCATAATAACAGCCGCAGGGATGATCTACTTTATTGTCAGGAAAATTACCAAGCCCATCGTCGATGTATCCCTGACCCTAAAAGACATCTCCGAGGGGGAGGGGGATCTTACTAAATCGATAGAGGTTAAATCCAAGGACGAGATCGGAGACCTGGCCCACTACTTTAACCAGACCCTGGAAAAAATTAAAAACATGGTTATCGTCATAAAACAGCAGGCGGTTGTCCTCTTCGACATTGGCAGCGAACTGGCCTCCAATATGACCGAGACCGCGGCGGCTATCAACGAAATTACCTCCAATATCCAAAGTATCAAAGGCCAGGTTATCAATCAGTCCGCCTCGGTGACGGAAACAAACGCCACCATGGAACAGATCACCCTGAACATCGATAAACTCAACGGGCATATAGAGAATCAAACCTCCAGCGTGGCCCAGTCTTCTTCCGCCATCGAAGAAATGCTTGCCAATATCCAGTCCGTTACCCAGACCCTTATCAAAAACGCCGATAACGTCAAAGACCTGGCCAGCGCTTCCGAAGTGGGCCGGACGGGGCTCCAGGAAGTAGCTTCGGATATTCAGGAAATAGCCCGGGAGTCCGAGGGGCTCCTGGAAATAAATGCGGTGATGGAAAACATCGCCAGCCAAACCAACCTCCTGTCTATGAACGCCGCCATCGAGGCGGCCCATGCGGGGGAAGCGGGGAAGGGTTTTGCCGTGGTAGCCGACGAGATCCGGAAACTGGCGGAAAGTTCCGGGGAGCAGTCCAAGACCATCTCTACGGTGTTAAAGAAGATCAAGGATTCCATCGACAAGATCACCAGATCCACCGATGCGGTACTGAACAAGTTTGAAGCCATTGACTCGGGGGTACGGGTCGTGTCGGATCAGGAAGAGAACATCCGGAACGCCATGGAAGAGCAGAGTACGGGGAGCCAGCAGATTCTGGAAGCCATAAGCCAGCTAAACAACATTACCCAGATGGTAAAGGGCGGGTCCATGGAGATGCTGGAGGGGAGTAAAGAAGTTATCCAGGAGAGTAAAAACCTGGAGATGGTAACCCAGGAGATCACCAACGGCATGAACGAGATGGCCACCGGAACAGATCAGATCAATACGGCGGTAAACCGGGTGAATAATATCAGCGGAGAGAACAAGGCTAATATCAACACCCTGGTCCAGGAGGTTGCCAAGTTTAAAGTAGAATAGCGATGTTCAAAGGCTTCAGTTCTTGAACAGCTTCCGCTCCGCATAGCGGCGGGGTTAGTTGATCAAGCCGCAAAAATTCTTTAGGGTTAGAGCTATGAAAACGGCGGCTTGAATAGGAGCGCCGGATCTATGGAGTATGACCCGGAGGATAAGGTATGAAAGTCGGAATACTTGGAGCGGGAAATATCGCAACTAAAATGGCCCAGACCCTGACTATGATGACTACCGCCAAGGCTGCGGCGGTAGCGTCCAGGGACTATGGGCGGGCAAAAGCCTTTGCCGATAAATATGGCGTCCCTAAAGCTTATGGCTCCTATGAGGAATTATTTCAAGACCCCGAAGTTAATCTCGTTTATATTGCCACCCCCCATTCCCATCATTATGAACAGATGATGGCGGCCCTGAATCATGGGAAGCACATTCTCTGCGAAAAGGCCTTTACCGCCAATGCCGTTCAGGCAAAGGAGGTTCTTGACCTGGGAGAAAAAAAGAAACTCCTGGTCGCCGAAGCGATCTGGACCCGGTATATGCCTATGCGTAAAGTCATGGACGAGGTTCTTGCCCAGGGCCTTATCGGAAAGGCCCATATCCTGACCGCAAATCTGGGCTATCCGGTACATGCCGTGGAGCGGCTTGCCAGACCGGAACTGGCCGGGGGCGCCTTATTGGACATGGGGGTTTATCCCATCAATTTTGCGCTGATGACCTTCGGCGGCGATATTAAACGCATTGATTCCACGGTGGTAAAATACCATACCGGCGTGGACGCCCAGAGCAGCATCACCTTTACCTATGGGGATGACCGGATGGCCATACTATATTGCAGCATGCTCTCCCGGTCTGACCGGCTGGGGGTCGTATCCGGGGAGAAGGGGTACATCGAATTTAGAAACATTAATAATTGCGAGGGCATCCATGTGTATAATACTGAGGATGAACGCATCGCCTCTTATGAAACCCCGCGGCAGCTAACCGGCTTTGAGTATCAGATTGAATCCTGCAGTAAGGCCATTGAAGCGGGATCGATCGAATGTCCCGAAATGCCCCATTCCGAAATACTTAAAGTAATGGGCATCATGGATCAGCTTAGGAAAGATTGGGGATTACAATACCCCTGTGAATGAGCCTCCGTGGAGCGGCGCTCCACGCGGTCTTTAGCGTCGAATTTATTCGGGCGGAGGCTCCTTCGAGCGGTTTTCTACCGGCTCCCGCTCCTTGCTTCTCCCCGTATGGAGGGTATCTTTAATACCTGCCCGGGTCTAATCAGATCGGGGTTCCGGGGATCCGGAAAGGTATCTTTGTTCGCCTCATACAGACGCTGCCATTGACGGGAATCGCCGTAGACAAAATCGAAGCCCGCGATCCGCCACAGACAGTCCCGGCGCGCCGGGTTAAGTTTAACCGTATAGGAGGCGGCAAGCGCGGCCTGGTACTTTGATTCAATATCCCGTAAAAGTTCCACCACCTTTACGGAATCGGGAATGCTTTGCTCATAATCTTCGGCATTGAATTTCTCGGTGGCGGATTGAAAATATACGGAAACGTCCGTCCACAAATTCTTATCCCGGCTTGGTATATTAAGCCGTTCTGCGATAGTGACCCTGGCCTTAGCCGCCACATAGGCCGAGCGGGCCCGGTATGCCATGAGCATCTGTGCGATATATTGCTTTGAAAGTTCTGCGTATTTCAGGGATTCTATGGCGTATTCGGAACCCCGTTCATATTCGCCATTATCGATAGCCTTGCGGGAAAGATCCGCATATTCAACGGATTTTTTATAATACTCATTTTTTTCAAGAGACTGGGCGGCAAGCCCGGAACCAAACATGCAAATCAGCAATAAGAAAACAATATAACGCTTCTTCATTCCCCGGCTCCTTTCCCGGCGGCATCGGCCTTTTGTTCTTGATCCAAGGCGGCGGCATCGGCCTCCACGGATTTAATGGCTTCCCTAGCCAGGGTCAACTGCCGCTGGGCTTCGTCCCGTTTCGCCACCGCCTTATTATAGGCGTCAAGGAAAATTTTCTCGGCTTCACGGTACTGCTTCGCCGCCGCCGGGACAGAATGTGAGGCCTCCGAAGATTCGGCTTTGTTAAATATCTCCAAAGCCCGATTAAATTCATCTTTAATAGCTACATCCGCCTTAACGGATTTTGCCATATTCATCGCTTCCTCAGCTTTTTTTCTATCCGCCGATATGTCCGCTTGTTGTTCATCCGGTTCCGATTTAGGGGCGGATTTACAGGAAAAAAAACATACTAAGAGGACCAATGGAAGCAAGCAAAACAATTTTTTCATTTTTATACTCCATAGATTTGAGTTTGTCAG
>JAIRLQ010000395.1 GCA_031259345.1 Treponema sp. | reverse complement strand
GCGTTTTGCGGCATTCTGTATGTCCTGAGAACCGGATGCCCATGGCGGGATTTGCCTGAGGAGTACGGATACTGGCATGTGGTCTATGACCGGTTTTCCGGAGGCAGTGAACGGGGATTAGGGGGACAATCCTGATAGCGTTGCAACAGGCGGAGGGGATAAAGTTTCCGGAAGTGATTATTGACCGCACCACGATGAACGTCCACCGGTACGGGGGCGGAGCACAAGGGGCAGCAGAGCAAAGGGGTATCGAGGGCGGGGATGAGTAGGAAGTTCCATCTGGCGATACCGAGCGGGGGAGCGGTGGAGGAAGGATTGTTAAGCGGGGGGAATGAGAACGACCTCCAGGCGGCGCCGGCATTGGTACGGGAGGTTGGCTGTGTGGTACTGGCGGACCGGGGCTAAGACCGTAATGAGTTTCGCCGGATGCAGGAGGGGAATAATACCGTGCCGGTGATACCGGGACGGAAGAACCGGAAGGAGGCGGTAGCGTATGAGAAGGAGAAGAACCCGAAACGCGCTTATATTGAGCGGCTATTCGGGAAGAACAAAGAGAACCGCCGGCTTACGGTACGCTATGAAAAAACCGATGTGAACTTCCTCGGATTCATCTTGGTCGCTTTCCTTAAAATACTCCTTTGCTAACAGTGCCTGGGCTTTCCGGTAAAGAGTCCTATGGCAGGATTCTGTACGGCCTTACCCTGAAAGCGTCGTTGGCGGCGATGAAGCCTTCGGCGTACTGAACGCCGCACTGCATGCCCCGGTAGGCCGCGGTTATCCGTACACTTTCAAAATAGTTGCCCTCGTTCTTCCCCACCGTTTCGGTAAAGTTGTCTTTCATCCACTGATCCTGGCTTTTATGGGCGTAACACATGGCCATCTTTGTTTCAAAAACATCGGTAATATCAACATACTCGGCAGGCACAAAACCCAGACCCTGGGCGGATTCAAAATAGAAAATCGCCGGAATTTTATCATACGGGGGCGAATCGGTTTTAAGCTTGGCGATGGGGATCATAACCGCTATGTCGTTGATGATTTTACTGGTAAGTTCATGGTCCGGATTGTAATCAACCGGGTTATGGGTCAAAATAACGTCGGCCTTACAGTAGCGCACAAGGTTGATAAATTTAAGCCGCGCCGCCTTGTCTTCAAAGAACATTTCATCATCGTAGTCAAGGCAGACATATTCGGCGCCGATAAGAGCGGCGGCGTTCCGGGCTTCCTCCTTGCGTATCCGGGCGATTTCTTCCATAGGAAGTGTCGCCGATCCTATATTACCGTTAGTGGCGGTGGCAGTAAAAACCTTGTGCCCCGCCTTCGCGTATTTTGCCAGTGTGCCGCCGGCACAGCTTTCGACGTCGTCCGGATGCGCGCCTATTGCCAAAATGTTCATAAAAGCCTCCTGTATTCATCTTCAATTTGAGCGGAATATTTTTCGACCATCTTTTTAAAATAGGACTTGCCCAATTCCGCCGTAGCGTCGCGGGGATCATGCTCCACGGTAAAGTCTTTGCTTGGCTTTAACTGAAAAACGCTGTCGTCGGCAATGCTGTAATCCTTGTACTTGAGCGGCACGTCTCTTGGCGGGTACACGGAACAATCAACGTCTTCCGGATACTGGCTTAACACCATCGACGTTTCAAGCTTTGTGGCGTGTCCCGGATCTATTCCGCCTTCTTCTTCGGAAAGCACCACAAAAACGTCGATCACCTTACTTGGGGTTTCGGCGGAAAACTCGATCGCCAGCCGCTTCACCGTTTCTATCTGGTTATACGCGCCGTGTCCGTTTACGAGCACGATCAGTTTGTACTGCAGTTTTACCAAAAGCCGGATATATTCCCGCAGGGTAATCGCGAACGCCTCTTCCCTAAAGTAAAGGCTCGGCACGGTTACCGCCTGCGTATCCATGCCAATAACGTACTGATCGGGGTTTTCTATCCCAAACGCGGCAATCATGTCCCGGGGACACTCCCGCTCGGTTCCACTATAGACAGGCGGCATAACGACGCCGCCTGTCTCTTCGGCGAGCATAAGGGCAAGACTGTACGCCGCCAAGGGATCGGTACCGAAGGGCAGATGCGGACCGTGCCACTCAAGGGGACCAAAGGCAAGATAGACGATGGATTTCCGCTCCCGCTCGGCAAGAATCTCGCCCGGCCTTAAGCGCTCAAATTTATTTGTCCTCATTCCGCGCCTCCCTTATTCTACCCCAAAAGCAAATCGATCACGTACATTTCCAGTTTTTCGAGGTTACGGCTCTTTACACATTCTTCCTGAACCGGTAATCGAACTTCTTTACCTTTTCAAGGAGCCGCTCGAAGATCCTCTTGCTGTTGATGATATGGCGGTAACAGTCCTCGGCCGGCTGGGAGCGCATCGCCTTAACGTCAAGGCCCACACATTCCCCGTTATCGCCAAAGTTGTTTTCATAGAGGACTTTGACCTGGTCAAAGGCGCCCCGTAAATTTTCAACGCCAAATGCTTTGTCCTGGTCGTAGCGGATGCCGTTCTGGTCGTTGAGGTGTACGCCCCAGAGTTTTCCCCAGGCAAGGGCAAAACCCATATCCGCAGCGGGGTCAAGGCCGGAAAGGACTGAGTGCGCCGTTTCAATACAAAGGCCCACGCGGGAAGGATCGACGGTCTGGGCACCGATAGCGAGCGCATGGCCGGCGGTGCCGCAGTAGCTTCTGTCTATCGGCTCATTCGGCTTGGGTTCGATAAGAATTTTAACGTTGGGATCGTACTGTAAAATGGTATTGAGCGCATCCCGCAGTTGTTTTATTTTTTCCACGGGGTTTTTGCTTTCGGCGCAAAGGGTTCCTTCACGGGCAAGCCAAAGTTGAACCTTGTTGGTGCCCAGAGCCTTGGCAATATCAACCGAGCGCAGGGAACGCCAAATCGCAAAATCGTAATCTTCCTTGCTGCTTGCCGTATAGGCGCCGTCGTTGGTGTGCTTGTCAAACCACAGGCGGGGCGCCACGAATTCGGCAAAAAGGTTATTTTTATCAAGCAGGGCCTTTACGTCTTTGGCGTAGTCGACAATCGCCTTTTCGCTCATGTTGTTCATGTCGGGAACCGCGTCGTCGTCGTGGAACTGAACGCCGTCCATGCCTATCTCCGCATATTTCCTGATTTTTTCCTCAAGCGGAACCGCCGGCCTTATGCCGGGCCCGAATGTTTCATGCCCCTCGTGCACATTCCAGGGCCCTACCGTAAATCTGAACTTTGCCATTATTCTCCTCCGTATTTAAGTTAGTTAATGTTCCATAATTCCCGGTGCTCGCAAATTTCGCCGGGCTTAAGGAAACATAAAGGCGCCAATGTTTCAAGCTCTATCATATAGCGGCAGGCATATACTTCCAGATTGACGTTGTTGTCCGGATACACTGCCGCGCTTTCATATCGGGCTTTTTTAATAAATTCGCCGTTCCTGTTTTTGTAGCGAAGTATTCCCGCTTCGCTCCGGAATCCAAGCTTAAAATAGTCGTCAACGGGAAGCTGTTTTATTTCCACAAGTTCGCGCTCAAAACGGAGCCTGGAATCGGCAAGGGAAGTGGTATTCCACATCGAAACGAAACGGTTGGGCAGCGCATCGTCGTCGCCCGGCAGGGGAAGTATCTTAGGACAGCTCCAGGGCATAGTCATTACGCCCCCCGCGGCAAGTTCGGTAATCGTCCAGGGAGCGCCGTAAAGCTCTTCCGTTCCGACATTACGGATCCTGTGATCGACGATAAGCTCTTCGCCCGAAAAACGGATCTCCATGCTTTTTACAATGTTCATGTAACCGTCTTGTTCCTGTTCCAGGCCGATACCGTCTTCCAGAACGGAATAACGTACCGGCACATTATCGGGCCAGTAAGTTTTTTCACTTTCCGGAGCGAAAGCAAAACGGTGCCCACCGTAAACACGCCAGCCTTCTTTCGTACAAAGGTAATCCGCGCCTTTTTCCTGCTCGTAAAACAGGTTCGCGTTTCCCGCACAGGAAAATCCCAGAATCCGTATGCCAAATTCAAGAGGGACGATTACCTCGAAAATCCCGTTACCGACGAAAAGACAATTTCCAAAATATTTGTAAACCTTTTTCGAATGGGAAAAACGTTTACTCATTTACTCTTACCCATCTGCGCTCTTTCCCGCTTTTAATAATCGCTTCGGTTAAAAGCATAAGATAGTGGGCGTCTTCAAAAGTGGCGAAATCGCAGGGGTCCTTGCCCATTTTTTTGCCGTCCAGAATATAGCCGTAAAAAGCATCGAGGTTGTTCTTGAAAGCGTCATTCCAGCCTTCGGGGTGTCCGGCGGCCAGGTGCGAGTATTTACGGGAATCGCCCGCGGCTAAGTTCGGGTTCCGCATCACCTGCTCGTTGTTGCTGTCCCGGTTGCCTTTCCACATTTGATCCGAAGTTTGCTGATTCCACTGGAAAGAAGCCTTGCTTCCATCAACCTCAATGTCGATAAAGCACTTGCGGCCGGCGCTTATTTCGCTGCACTGGAAAACCCCCGAAGCGCCGTTGTCGAATTTAAGAAGCACTCCGGCGTAATCTTCGGTTGCAACCTTCACTTCCCTGTAATCCTGATTTTTGTTCACCGAGAAGGTCTCAACCTGGCCGGCCGGTTTCTTCCGTATAGGCAGGGCGATCACCGTATTGGCGCAAACCTCGGTTATTTTGGAACCGCTTATAACCTGGGCCAAATCCATCCAGTGCGATCCTATGTCGCCCACGCAACGGGAAACGCCGGTATATTCCGGCTCAATGCGCCAGTTGTAGTCGGTTTCGTACAGCAGCCAGTCCTGAAGGTACAAGCCGTGAATAAGGTAAAGCTTGCCGATTTCGCCCGACCTAACGCGGTGTTTCGCGTCCTGGATAAGGCCGTTCATACGGTAGCAAAAGTTCACGCCGGCAACCACGCCGGGGTGATTTTTAAGCAGTTCGATCATCTTTGCCGATTCCGCCGACGTTTTGCCCAGCGGTTTTTCCGAAAACACGTGCTTGCCGGCCTTTATAATCTTTTCGTTTACCTCAAGATGAAGGTTTGTCGGCGTACAGTCGTGAATAGACTGAATGTCTTCGTCGTTGATAAGTTCGTCGATATTCTTGTATACCTTTTCCACACCGAAAGCGTCGGCTTTTTTCTTTGCCAGCTCGTAATTGACGTCGGCAATGGCGGCCAGTTCCAGCCGGCCTATTCTGCCTATCGCCTCAATATGGCTGTCCCCGATATACCCCGTTCCGATAATGCCTACTTTTATTTTGCTCATAATTTTGCCACTATCCCCTTTATCTTTTCCGCGGCGGCCTTAATCTCGTCATCGCCGGAATTAATGTTGATGCCGAAGGGCGAACCAAGACCCCGGTCCACCACGCCGACGCTGATATTGGCGGCCCGCGAAAGGATATCGTCGGTCTGCGGCAGCATATTCTTTTTGTATTCGCGCCCATAGGGATACCTGGGACAGTCATAGGGACAGTTCGCCCTGGCGCCGGTTACCTTGTTCAGCACCTGCTCCATATTGTTGTACACATGCCAGCCGGAATACGCTATGGGCTTCGAGTCCACCGCTTCACAGAATTTCTCCGCGTTTTCTTTAGTGTCGAAAATCATGGTTAAAAGTGTGGCGCATTCACCCTGTTCGTCGTTAAGCTTGCGGTATTCAACATGGGGAAGATTGCCGAGTAGATTTTTGAGCTTTGACTTCTTTTCTCTAAGTTTGGTGAGTATCGTGTCCAGCTTGCGTAATTGGGCAAGGGAAACAGCCCCGGTAAGCTCATTCATGCGCAGGTTCATGCCGACGATGCTGCGGTTGCCCACTTCAACACCCATGCGGGAAGGCTTGTGCCCCTGATCGTGGAAACCAAATGCCCGCTCGTACAGGTTGTCGTCGTTGGTGGCCACAGCCCCACCGTCCCCCGCGGTTATAGTCTTGAAAACGTTAAGGGAAAAGGCTGCGATGTCCCCATAAGTACCGGCGCGCCTGCCCTTGTAAACGGCGCCGAAAGACTGGCAACAATCTTCGATAATAGAAAGGTTGTGCTTCTTCGCGATTTTGACAATCGGATCCAGATCGCAGGGATTGCCGAGCATATGAACCGGCATAATAGCCTTCGTTCTGTCCGTTATAAGTTCCTCGATCTTGTTTGGATCGATAGTGAGCGATTTGTCTATTTCCGCGAGCACCGGAATGGCGTTGCTCAGGATTATCGACGAAATTGACGCGATAAAAGTATAACCGGGAACGATAACTTCGTCCCCGGCGCCGATACCCAGCGCGGCAAGACAACATAAAAGCGATCCTGTGCCGCTGCTTGTGGCAACGGTGTGCTTTACGCCGATCTTTTCGGCCATTTCCTTTTCAAAAGAAGCAACCTTGTGCTTAAAACCGTCAACGCCGGGAACGCCGTAACGGAAAAGGCCGCCGCTTTCCATTACATCAAGCAATTCTTTTTTTTCTTCTTCTCCTAGTACATACGAACCGGGTCCGCCAGCCATAGTTCCCTCCTAAATTTTATGGTGTTTATTTTCCATATATTTATCGCTGACAATGATAAGCAGCAATATTACACCCCGAATTAACTGCTGATAGTTAATGTGCAGGCTGAACATGGTCATTGCGTTATACACAACGCTCATCAGCATAACCCCATAAAGGGTACGAACCGCACCGCCTTTCCCGCCGGAAAAGACTGTTCCCCCCACAATTACCATAGGAATAATGGAAAGGGGTGCATCCATAGCTGTATTTCCCGACGCGCTGAAAGTACGGGTTAAGAGCATAATTCCCCCCAAGGCAGCCAACAATCCCTGGATAATAAAAACAGCCCATAAATGATTTCGCACATTAATACCAATACCGTCCGCGACTTTGATATTACCTCCTATTACAAAAAGGTTACGCCCGAATTTCGTTTTTGATAGAAATACCTGCGCCGCAATCACTACCGACAAAAAAACAAAAAATGTCAGGGGTATATTAAAAAAATCCACCTGGCTTATGGCTTTAATTACCGGCTCCTGAAGCTGGACAGGCTTGGAACTGGTTATGGTTAACGCAATACCCCGATAAGCAATTTGCATGGTCATAGAGACAATAAACGGCGACAATCTAAAAAATGAAACAAAAAAGCCGGTTACCGAACCCAGGACACATCCCAAAACAAGCGCTGTCAATGCTGATAAAATAAAACCAAATTGCGGAGCCATGAGCATAAAAACACAGGATGTCAGGGCCATTACGGAACCCATGGAAATATCAAGCTGCCCGCAAAGCAATACAAAGGTCAAACCAACTGCCGCTATTCCATACCCGGACATATAGTCAAAAAGACCAAAAATATTTATAGGGGATAAAAACCGGGGCCGCATAATACTTACTGCGGCAAAAACCAGAACCGCCAGAATTGGAATTCTGTTTTTCTTTACAAAAACCATACTATCTTTTAGCAATACCGTTGTATTCATGGCGCTTACCTTTTCTTTAATTTGTCAAGGCAAATGGCAAAGAGTAAAACCGCGCCTTTTACAATGTATTGAACATGAGATTCAACACCCATAAGATTGAGAATATTGGTAATGAGCCCATAGATCAGTACACCGATAAAAACCTGAACCATGCCGCCCTTGCCATCAATAATGGAATTACCACCGATAATTGTGGCAATTGCCGCGTCAAAATCAGCTCCGGAACCTGAACGGGGAGATGCCGCGGTAGTTCGCGCAACCATCACAATTCCCGCAACCGCTGCCAAACAACCCGCCAAGGTAAAAGCAATGATTTTTATCTTTCCTATATTTATTCCCGCAAGAAATGCGGCATGCTTATTTGCGCCGGTAAGCAGTAAATGACGGCCGGCAACAGTCCGTTTTAGCACAATCTGGATAATCACCATGATGAGTATCCACAGAAGAGAGGCGGCGGGAAATCCCCCTATACGTCCCTGGCCCAGCAGCTTATACCATGGATGGGTAGTACCGTAAATATCAAGGCCGTTACAATAAGTCAGCGCGAGACTCGTTCCAACAAGGGATGTCCCCAAAGTGATTAAAAAAGCTTCGCCGGCCTCACCTCTAGTGAGCTTCATAAGGATGCCGTTTAAAAGGCCCATGCCTGCTCCCGCGGCAAGAGCGGCAAGGAAACCCATTACAGGCGTTCCGGTTGCTTTTTCAACGCCTATGCAGAGAACCGCCGCCAGTGAAAGGCTTGAGCCTATAGAAAGATCAAAACCGCCGGCAAGAAAAGTCAGGGTAAAACCTATAGCCATGATCCCGTTAATTGAAACTCTATTAAAAAGATTCATGATATTGCTTAGGGTAAAAAAGTTTTCTGTTATTACAGCCCCGGCGGCTATCATACCTAACAGTATCAGCAGATTAGTATTATCCCGTATCCAAAGGACTATTTTTTTACCGACACCCATCTTTAAAAACCCTTATAACGCATACTTCATGACATTAACCGCACTGATATCGGTTCCTGAAAGCTCCCCGACTATTGCGTCATTTTTCATAACCAGAATCCTATCACTCATGCCCAGCACTTCAGGCAGTTCCGAGGAGATAAAAATAATGCCTTTACCTTCATCGGCGAGTTTATTAATGAGCTCGTATATTTCCAGCTTGGCGCCGACATCAATTCCCCGGGTAGGTTCATCCATAATGATGACATCCGAATCGGCATTCAACCATTTTGCGACAACAGTTTTTTGCTGGTTGCCCCCTGAAAGATGTAATACTTTTTGCTTTGGGGAAGGAGTCTTTATCTTTATAAGCCTGATATATTTGCCTGCAATGCTATTTTCAGCGCCAGACATCATAAAGCCAAATTTGGCGCATTTTTCCAAGTTTGCCATTACTATATTGCTTTTTACTGTATATTCCAGCGCAAGACCTTCTTTTTTCCGATCCTCTGTTAAAAAAGCGATCCCCGCCTTTTTTGCATCCTTGGGGCTGTGTATATTGATCCGCTTTCCTTTGATATACACATCTCCCCCTGATAAATAGTCAACCGCAAAAAGAGCCCTCATGGTTTCGGTTCTGCCGGATCCGACCAGCCCTGCGATACCGAGCACTTCTCCTGCACGGAGATTAAAATTAACTTTTGCGTTTTTGTTTTTCTGCTGTAAATCCTTTACTTCAAGAATTACATTACCGATTTTATGTTCCCGTCTGGGATAGGTTTGGCTGACTTCCCGGCCAACCATCATTTCAACAACCTCATCTCTGGTGACTTCGCTGATTTTTTTTGTGTCGATCATACAGCCGTCACGCATGACGCTGACAGTATCACAAATTTCAAAAATTTCTTCCAGACGATGGGAAATATAAATAACAGCAATATCCCTGCTTTTTAAATCCTTTATAATGGAAAATAATTTTTTAAGTTCCTGCTGGGTCAAAGTTGCCGAAGGCTCGTCCATTAAAATTATCCTGGCGTCATAGCTTAAAGCCTTGGCTATCTCTACCATCTGTTTACCCGCAATGCTTAATGATCCAACCTCGGTTTTTACATCGGTCTGGAAGCCAATACGGGACAATAGTTCCTCTGCTTTTTTATAAACATCGTCCCACTGTATCAGTTTACCTTTTTGACTTAAGCGGCCCGCAAAAATATTTTCGCCAACCGAAAGGCCGTCAACTAAATTTAATTCCTGGAATATAATGCTAATCCCATAGTCGGCAGCGATTTTTGGATTTGTTATATGGACTTCTTTTCCGTCTATCAGGACAGACCCCGAATCCATACGGTAATTACCGTTAAGGATCTCTACCAGCGTTGATTTGCCGGCGCCGTTTTCCCCAACCAGAGCGCGCACTTCTCCCGGCTCAATGGTCATGGAGACGTGATTGACGGCTTTAACCTCGCCAAAACTTTTACAAATATCCTTTATTTCAAAAAAAACACTAGCCATATAAATTTTAAACGCGCTGCCCGGATATTGCTCTCCGGACAGCCGCATGTTGTTAGTATTGTTGATTAGAACGGCGCTGTATCAACATTGGCTTTAGTTACCAATTCCATACCGAGATACATAATCCGTTCACGAGCGATTCCAGCCTTAAGGTCCTTACAGAGATTCATGGCATCTCGGGCAAAGAATGCGGCGGGATACGAAATGGTGTACATGAACCTGTCTTCTTTAATGGCGGGGATAGAACTTTCATAGAAACCCTGGGATGAAATCTTTATCTGCCCAAGCTTACCGGCAGCTTCTATAGCCGAATACACACCCCAGGACATTCCGTCATCCTGAACAAGGAAAGCATTAAGGTTAGGATTGGCGGTAATAATATCTTCCGCGGCAGCCATGGCTTTTTGCCTATCCCAATCACAATAAATCTCCGCTACGATTCTGATGCCGGGGTACTTGTCCAGAACTTCATGATAGCCCTCCATACGCCTGCGGGCATTGTCCGCGCCGGTAAGGCCGCCAATAAGGGCAACATTGCCGGAAGTACCAGCCAATTTGACGTATTCTTCCGCCTGCATAACCCCCGCTTCTTTTTGTCCGAAAAGCACCTGATAGATTTTCTTGCCGGTTGTGGAATTGGGATCATAGTCGTAGTGACTTATCACCGTAACCCCCGCGTCAACAGCTTTTTCCAAAGACGGCCCCAGGGCGGCGTTATCCACAGGCTGAATGACAATAAAGTCAAAACCCTGGGCGACCGCCGAATTGACCATATTGATCTGGTTGTTAACATCCTGCGCAGAGTCAAATACCTCGGTATGCCAGCCCCATTCATCGGCCATTTTCTTCATCTGATCATAGTACAGATGGTTCCATTCATTATACTCCGCCACAATGTCCGCCACCCGAACCTGGCCTGAACCGGCCGCCTTTTGTCCGCCCCCATAGACCGCGAAGGTCATCACCAGGGCAAGAATAGTCAACATCAATTTCCGCATCTTTTTCTCCTTTTCCGTTTAGATTTCCGGTTTTTCAACCAGCCTTCATGGCGTTTATAATAAACCCTGGGTTCTGAATTGTCAATACTTGTTTTATAGAATCATGAAAAAAACCCCTTTTTTTTATAATACATGTTCTTTTTAATAAGCTTTATTGGTTTGTATTTAGTAAACGAACTATATTATTTGAAAAGAGATAAAACCTGATGACTGTATAAACCTAATATGACAATTAGATTTTTTCTCACTGCTGTCCGGTTTAATTCAAAAAAATCAACAAAAAACAAAATTCCGCACTAAATTTGGCTTTTTTCGGTAATGAAACAGGTCATTCTGGCAAAAGATTTCACTGAAACCTAAAGAATTGTATCAAAATGTCCGAATGATTTGTATCCTTATGGCGCAATTTTTGAAAATTTAACTCGAATTTAAGCAAAAAATCAAACCGGACAGCAGTGATTTTTCTATATAACCATCAACACCGGGCACACCATACCGGAATCAAGCCCTGTTTTCAATTACATCAAGTGATTATTTTCTTTCTTCTTCTCCCAATACATACGAACTGGGTCCGCTAGCCATAGTTTTCTCCTCAATTCTACTGTGTTCACCTATTATGAGACTTCATAATTCATTTTATCAAGTAAAATTTATTAAATTTCATGAAATTCGACCATTTTGATATACCATGCTGGGTTAATCTAATCGGAATTGAGAGATTTAATTAAACAGGTTATTCCCACATAGTCTGAATTATCTGCATGGCGCTTCCTTTAATCGCGCCGTCTACCGACAATTCCGAAATCCCAAGCTTTATACCCCAGAGCGAAGGGGTAAGGCACTGTTTTTGCAGTTCACGTTCAAGTTCCGGAAGCACAAAGGGAAACATATCGAAAAAGCCGCCGCCAAGCACCAGCGAGGCGGGATTAAACAAATTGACATAATCGGCAAGCACGATGCTGAGTTTTTCGATGGTTTCGCCGAAGCACTCCACCGCAACCTTGTCTCCCATACTTACCGCGTTGGCCATGTCTTCGTAGGAAATATCGCCTGAGTTTTCAATCTTTTCCTTAAGCAGGGAATAGCCCCGAAATTCGTTAAGCTTCCCGACAAGGGCGTTTTTTATTTCGGGGAGCGTCACGTAACCTTCGATACAGTTGTAACTCCCGCAGGTACAGACTTTCTGTTCCCCCATAACCGCTTTTACGTGGCCCAGTTCTCCGGCAAAACCGTTAACCCCCCGGAAGATTTTACCGCCTATTATAGTACCTACCGCAATGCTGTGCCCAACGCTTACGAATGAAAGCTCGCCCGAAGCGTCGTCCGGCGGCTGCCGGCGCCTTTCCCCACCGCCAAAGAACATTTCCCCCAGCGCCATGCAGCGCGCGCTGGTGTCCACCAAAACCGGAACCTTAAACTGTTCCTGCAAAGCGGAACTAATCGCGAGATTATTGTAACCCCGGATATTCGGGCAAAACACAATGGTCTGGGTATTGTTGTTGACAAGTCCCGTAATGCCGACACCGATTCCTAAAAGTTTTTCAGCGCCGTATTTGTCCGCCAGCGCGGCTATATGGGAACGCAGTTCGGAAAAGTCCAGTATGCTTGAAGGGAAGCCCGAATTGAATTCGTCGATCACTTCTTTCTTTTCGATGATTCTGCCCGAAAAATCCACAATACCCATTTTTATGGAATAGGAACCGACGTCTATTCCGATTACGTAACCGTAGTCCGGGTTGGGACTTAAAAACAGCGGTTTACGGCCTTTTATCGTATTGAGGGTTTCCGTTTCCTCTATAACGCCGTCGCCGATAAGGGCGGCAATGTTTTTTACAACCGTAAGGCTACTCAGACCCGTCGCTTCAGCCAAATCCTTACGGGTAATCTGCCGCCGCGTGTAGACGATCTCGATTATTTGTTTTGAAGTGTCGGTGTATTCTTTTCTATTCATATCATATCATATTACGACATTACGCCGTTTTCTCGAAGTACCGGACACCGTACCCTGCCTGTTTTATTCGAAAGTCTGGTTTAATACCCCGGAGATCTGCTCCGGCTCAAATGATGCAACTCTTACGAAATTTTGGTGTTAAACCAGACGGTATTATAAACTTCCTATCGAACGAGCCTCCGTTCCGGTAATAGCTCTACGTTCCAGATACCGCGCGGCAAGCCCTAAACTTGACCCATAAAATCAAATAATTCACGGTAGTCCAAGAGCCTATAAAGTTTTTGAAGTCCGGTCCATAAGGTTTTCACTCCCGGCGGTCCATCGCGGGGAGCCCGTTTTGGTCCCCCCAGCCAGCCTACATAATCTACCGCTTGCTTAATCGTATACGCCTGTCAGGAACTTTTTTCGTCCTAGTTGCCGCGCTATATATGTCAGGTTCATTATGAATACCGCTATTACTGAATACATCAGTATCAATACTTTCATCTTTTCCATGTCCCGCTCCTGCAGTTTCTCTATCCTGCACCCGCTTTTCAATACATAATGAAAACGTTCTATCTTCCATCGCTGAATATAATATCCCACTAGTTCGTAGGCGGCTTGGTAACTTTCCACCTCCTCATTGGTCATCAAAAACCATTCTATTGCTTCAATGCCTTTGGGCGGACTCTCCTCTCTCACGTACATTACTTGCACCGGTATCGACGGCAGCAGCGCTTTGTTTTTGTTCTTTATTTGCGGCTTTTTTATCTCATAGTGCGCGTACCTCACCTGCAGGACAGCTTCCCGCTCTTTCACGTTACGCCTTGAATCACGGGGTATACGCGCCTTTACCAGGCCTTTAA
>JAIRLQ010000339.1 GCA_031259345.1 Treponema sp. | reverse complement strand
GGAGCTCCGATAATCTAGCTCAGAGCTCCGACAATCTAGCTCGGAGCTCCGACAATCTAGCTCGGAGCTCCGATAATCTAGCTCGGAACCAGATTAATCTAGCTCGGAACTAGATTTATCTAGCTCATAACCAGATTTATCTAGCTCGGAACCGGATTAACCGAGCTCGGAACCAGATTAATCTAGCTCATAACCAGATTAATCTAGCTCGAAACCAGATTAATCTAGCTCGGAACTAGATTTATCTAGCTCGGAACCAGATTTATCTAGCTCGGAACTAGATTAGCCGGGCTTCAGGCGGGGAGCGGCCGGTCCGGCGCGGGGGCGTCCGGGTGCGAAGCGCCGCGCGGCCTGGCGGGATGGGGGAAGGGGGTTTTGAGTTCTTTGTAGACGGCCTTCGCGCCGGGAATGTCCGGCGCCGCGGCCGTTTTGACGGGCTTGTAAAAGACCGGCGCGGCCTAAAGCGGGGGCCTTTTTTCCATACGGGCCGGCGCCTCTTCGCCGAACGGGGGGCTGTAAAAGAAGTCCCCGGCAAGCCGTTAATGGCGCGGCAGGCTGCGTATGCGCGGCTCCTAATTGTCCTGGAGTTCCGCCAATGCAATAGGTTTGGGAGCGCTGTTTTCGCCTTCAACTTTGGAAAATTCTTCCATAAGCTCTTTGCCCCGGCGTGAAAGTCTTGTGGGAATCTGAACCATAAGTTTAATGTACAGGTTGCCCCTGCCCCGGCCTGAGGGAACACCCTCATCGCGGATACGAAGCAGTTTGCCGTTCTGAATTCCCGCGGGAATTTTTACCTTAATGATTTTACCATCCAGTGTGCTAACCTGGATTTCGGCGCCTAAAGCGGCCTGGGGAACGGAGATGGGCACGGCGCAGTAAAGGTCCGCGTCCTGCCGTTCAAAATATTCGTGGGGTTTTACGCGGATAAACACGTAAAGGTCTCCGGGGGGGGCCCCGGAGGATCCCGCGTCGCCCTGGCGGGGGATAACAATCCGTTTGCCGTTTTCCACTCCCGCGGGAATGGTAACCATAATTTTGCGGCGTTTTTTTTGGGCGCCCGAGCCCCCGCATTCGGGGCAGGGTTTTTCGATAATGTAGCCTTCGCCGCTGCAGGAGTGGCAGGTGGAGGCTACGGAGAAAAAACCGGAGCTGCGGCGTACCTGGCCGGTGCCGTGGCACGTGGGGCAGGTCTTTTTGCTGGTACCGCTGGCCGCGCCCGAGCCGTTACAGGCCGGGCACGAGTCGTTATGCGAGTATTGAATTTCGACCTTGGTGCCAAAGACCGCGTCTTTAAAGGGGATTTCGATGTCATAACGGAGGTTGGAACCTTGACGGGGCCCGCCGGCACTGCGCCGGCTCCCGCCGCTTCCGCCAAACAGGTCGAAAATGCCGGAAAAATCCCCAAAAATATCCTCGAAGCCCCGGAAGGTCTGGGAAAAGTCCTGGGGGCCGCCGCCCATGCCTTCGACTCCGGCAAAGCCGAACTGGTCGTACGCCTGGCGTTTTTGATCGTCCCCCAGGATTTCGTAAGCTTCGGTAGCTTCTTTAAACTTTTCCTCAGCCGTTTTGTTGCCGGGATTTTTGTCCGGGTGATACTGAATGGCCAGTTTGCGATACGCTTTTTTTATATCATCTTTTGAAGCGTTCTTTTGTATGCCTAGTACTTCGTAATAATCGCGCTTTGCCACGGTATCATCCTTATTCAAAATGGATTATTTGTCGTCATCAACCACTTCATAGTCGGCGTCTTCGGCGCCCTTTGTGTTTGAGCCGCCGCCCATATTGGGACCGCCCGCGCCGCCCATGTCGGGGCCGCCTGCGCCGCCTGCCCCGGGCTGCGCGCCGGGTTGCGAGGAAGCTTGCTTCGAGTAGACTTCTTCGGCAATCTTGTAAGAGACTTGCTTAAGGGCTTCGGTCTTTGCCTTGATAGCCTCTATGTCGCCGCCTTCCAGGGCCGTGCGGAGATCCGCAATCGCTTCTTCTGTTTTAGACTTGTCCGCGCCGTTAACCTTGTCTCCCAAATCCTTGATGTTTTTCTCGGTAGAGTAGATCATGTTGTCCGCTTCGTTCCGTACTTCGGCCTTTTCCCGCTCTCTTTTGTCTTCTTCGGCATGAATCTCGGCTTCTTTAACCATGCGCTCGATGTCAGTTTCCGAAAGGCCGGAGGAAGATTCAATGCGGATTTTTTGCTCTTTGCCGGTGCCCAAATCTTTGGCGCTTACATGTACGATACCGTTGGCGTCAATGTCAAAAGTAACCTCGACCTGGGGAACGCCCCGGGGCGCCGGCGGGATACCTACCAGGTCAAAACGGCCGAGGGTGCGGTTCTGGTTTGCCATTTCCCGTTCGCCCTGGAGTACGTGAATGGAGACTGCGGTCTGCCCGTCCGCGGCGGTTGAAAAAATCTGGTTCTTTTTGGTGGGGATCGTGGTGTTTCTGGGGATAATCCTGGTCATCACGCTGCCCAGGGTTTCGATGCCCAGGCTTAAGGGGGTTACGTCCAAAAGGAGTACGTCTTTAACGTCGCCTCCCAGGATGCCGCCCTGAATGGCCGCTCCGACGGCTACGGCTTCATCGGGGTTGACGCCTTTGTTGGGTTCTTTTTTGAAAAGCTCTTTTACAATTTGCTGTACCGCGGGGATACGGGTAGAGCCGCCTACAAGTATGACTTCGTCAATCTGATCGGCGTTAAGGCCCGCGTCTTTCAGGGCTTTTATGCAGGGGTCTCTTGAGCGGTTTAAAAGGTCTTCGACCATTTGCTCGAATTTTGCCCGGGAAAGGCTCTTCTGCAAGTGCTTGGGCCCCGAGGCGTCGGCGGTGATAAAGGGCAGGTTGATTTCGGTAGCCGCCATGGCCGAAAGCTCAATCTTGGCTTTTTCGGCGGCTTCCCGTAAGCGCTGCAGGGCCATGCGGTCCTGTCCCAGATCGATTCCCGAATCCTTTTTGAACTCGGCAATAAGCCATTCCATTATGCGGCGGTCAAAATCGTCGCCCCCCAGGTGGGTGTCGCCGTTGGTGGATTTAACTTCAAAGACCCCTTCGCCCAGTTCCAAAATGGAAATGTCGAAGGTGCCTCCCCCCAGGTCGTATACGGCGATGATTTTTTCCTTTCTTTGATCTTTGTTGAAGCCAAAAGCCAACGAGGCTGCCGTGGGTTCGTTGATAATGCGCTTGACTTCAAGGCCGGCAATTTTTCCGGCGTCTTTTGTGGCCTGGCGCTGGGCGTCGTTAAAGTAGGCGGGTACGGTAATTACCGCTTCGGTAACCGTTTCGCCCAGATAGTCCTCGGCGGTTTTTTTCATCTTTTGAAGGATGAAGGCGGAAATTTCCTGGGGGCTGTAATGCTTGCCGTCGATGTTCACACGGACATCATCACCCTGTTCCATTACCTTGTAGGGCACCAGCTTCATTTCGCTGGTTACTTCAGAATACCTGCGGCCCATAAAGCGTTTAATGGAATACACTGTGTTCCCGGGATTGGTGATCATCTGATTTTTGGCGGGCTGGCCAACGACCCTCTCGCCTTTGTTAGTGAACCCCACGATAGAAGGTGTTGTCCGCCCTCCTTCGGAGTTCTGGATAACTACCGGCTCGCCTCCTTCAAGGACGGCTACGCACGAATTTGTAGTTCCCAAGTCGATTCCAATAATCTTTCCCATTTTAGGTTCTCCTTATACACAATCTTTAAAATGTTTTCTCTCTAAATCTAAGGTTGCTTTCCCAGCAACTGAAGTTTTGGGAAAGCCTCTTTATATACTAATATACAAATTTATAGGCTTTTAGTCCAATTCCGCGCCTGCCTGAGCGCCGTTTTCCGGGGAAGCCGCCGGTTCTTCGGGCATTAGCACTTTGACTTTGGCCGGCCTGACAACCCGCTCCTTTAGCGTGTACCCTTTATAGTATTCTTCCTGAACCACCGGTTCCTTAATGCCGGCGGACTTGTCCATCATCATGGCTTCGTGGCGGTTTGGGTCGAAGGGCTGCCCGGCGGATTCAAAACGTTTAAGGCCCCATTTGTTTTCAAGTTGGGAAGAAAGGCGCTTTTCGATCATTGAGACGCCCTCGTAAAAGTTTTTAAACTCCGGGCTGGATTGAGAAAGTGTCTCCGCCGCTTTAATGGCCCGCTCAAAGTCGTCCATGACTTGGATAAGATCCAAGAGGAGGCTCTGGTTGGCGTAATCCACCGCGTCCTGCTTTTCCCTAATCATGCGCTTGCGGTAATTTTCAAAATCCGCCGCTTTGCGAAGGTATTGGTCGTTGGCTTCCGCCAGCTTGCTTTCCAGAGCGGCTATCCGTTCCGCCGGGTCTGCGGCTTCGCCGGGCGGGGCGGCCTGAGCGGCGGCTTCTCCCGTCCCGTTCGGGGCCGCTTGTTCCTCCCCCGCCGGGGCTGATCCCGGCGCTGTACCGTTCCCGGCCGCCGGCTCCTGTGCGGGCTGGCCGTTTTCTCCCTGGGGTTTCCCGGCCCCCGCTGTTTGAGGATCTTCGTTTGCGTTTTTATGATGGTGCTTTGACATTATCACTTCCTGTTTTTATATTCTTAATAGACAAAATACTGATTTCTGCGCTAAATGGCAATAAATATTTGAAATATTTTTGCTGATTTTTCACAAAATTAAAAGAAAAAATGCGTTTTGTACTGATCCGCCAGTACAAGAACGCCCAAAAGCGCCGTATATACCGCAAAGCCTGCCAGGGATCGTTCCCGTACGATTTTTAGCATAAGCCGTACCGAGAAGAAGCCTACAAGCGCCGCGGCCAGGGTCCCGGCAATAATTACGGCAGCCCCAGAAGACATGGACTGGCCGATGCCGCCCTTTGTTCCCCCTGCCAGGTCTTTAACTTGAAGCGCCACTGCCCCCAAAATTGCCGGAATTGACAGCAGGAACGAAAAGCGGGCGGCGAAATCCCGATCCAGCCGCCGTGAAAGCGCCCCGGAAAGGGTAGCCCCGGAGCGGGAAACTCCCGGCAGAATGGCTATCGCCTGCAATACCCCTATAACAAGAGCGTCAAGCCGGGTCATTTCATCCTGGCCCCGGGGCGCCCCATCACCTTCGATTTTGCCGGGCAGGCCACGGCGGTTGCCGCTTCTCCGGCAGATAAATTCGGAAGCTATCAATAAAACCGACGTTATAAGGAAGGCAAATCCCAAAAACGAGCCCGAAGCAAAGGCGTTCTCGATATGATCCTTAAAAACAAGGGCAACGAACACCGCGGGAAGGGTTCCTATAATCAAATATAATGTTATGGGTTGTATAATCCGGCGTAGAATATTCCAAATATCCCGCCAAAGAACCACAAAAACCGCCGCAAGGGTACCGGCATGCACCATAGTATCAAAAAAAAGGGAAGGTTCTTCAATTTTAAATATTTTTTGGAGCAGAACCAGGTGTCCGGAACTGGAAACCGGTAAAAATTCTGTAATTCCCTGGACAGCCCCTAGGATTAACGCCTCTATAATACTCATACTGATTCTCCACTTTTATTTTGCAGGCGGTCTTACTCCGCAATAAGGAAACTATCCGCGCAACTAAAGTGCGGAAAAAGTTGTTCAATTTATGAACAACTTAAGCTTTCGATATTGTATTAATTTTACAACTATGATAGAGTTAGGGCAAGGATGCTCCGGAAGACCCTTTCGGTGCGTCATTCCGGCAAGCTTGTTTCGGCGGCGGCTGGTTGTATATTAAT
>JAIRLQ010000225.1 GCA_031259345.1 Treponema sp. | reverse complement strand
GTTTGGTTTCGCGCCAGGGGCCGGGCCGATATGCTCCTTAAAAGGATGTGCCACATTACCGTGGTAGTGGATGAGACCGCGAAGGCCAAGGCTTCGCGTTAAAGGCAGGGAATAAGTGGGACAAAAAGTAAACCCGACCGGTTTACGGCTCGGAATCAACAGAACCTGGGGTTCCCGGTGGTATGCCGATCCCAAAGAGTATGCCGATACCCTTCATGAAGATATTAAACTTCGGGCCCTCATTATGGGGATGCCCGAAAGCAAAGGTGCGGACATTGCGGAACTGGAAATTATCCGGCATCCCCAGCGGATCACCATTACGATCCATACGGCCCGGCCTGGGGTTATTATCGGGGTCAAGGGCGCCAATATCGAAAAAATCGGCTCGGAACTGCAAAAGCATGTAGCCAAAAAAATCCAGATAAAGATCAAAGAAGTGCGGAATGCGGACAACAATGCCCAAATTGTCGCGCAAAACATCGCCCGCCAGCTTTTGGCCCGTTCCAGTTTCAGGCGGACCATGAAACAGGCTATTACCAATGCCATCAAAAAGGGAAATGCCCAGGGCGTTAAGGTAAGACTTTCAGGACGGCTTGGGGGAGCGGAAATGTCCCGGACTGAAGAGTCCAAAGAAGGGCGGATTCCGCTACACACCTTGCGGGCCGATATCGAGTATGGTTTTGCCGAAGCGCATACTACATTTGGCTCTATCGGAGTTAAAGTTTGGATCTACAACGGCATGAAATATGGCAAAGAGCAAAAAGAAGATGCCGGCGCCCTGGTACGCAAGCGCCGTGACCGCGTGGGTATTGGAGCGAGGAGTTAACCATGCTGAGCCCGAAACGTGTAAAACACCGCAAAGTACAGCGCGGTAATATGCCGGGGAACGCTACCCGTGGGAATAAAGTGGCCTTTGGAGATTTTGCCCTTGTGGCAATGGATCGCATGTGGATCACCAACCGTCAGATCGAGGCGGCTCGTATTGCCTTGAACCGCCATGTCAAACGTGGTGGTAAAATTTGGATACGGATCTACCCCGATAAACCTTATTCCAAGAAACCTGCGGAGACCCGCATGGGCAAGGGTAAAGGCGCCCCGGAGTATTGGGTCGCAGTAGTCAAACCCGGAACGGTAATGTTTGAACTGGGTGGAATTGAAAAGACAATCGCGGAAGAGGCGATGACGCTTGCGGGGGCCAAACTTCCGATTAAGACCAAATTTGTAGCCCGTTCCGATATGGAACTGGGTAATTAAGGGCGAGTGTACTGAAAGGGGACGGTGAAGATGAAGAATTCATTAAAGAACCTGAGTTTTCCCGAACTCAGGGCAAAGCGGGATGAACTTAACCGGAAGTATATGGAATTCCGGTTTCAAATGGTCATAGGCCATGTGGATAATCCCCTGCAAAAGCGTACCATGCGGCGGCAGATTGCGCGGCTTAACACCCTGGTCCGTCAGCACGAAATTACCGCGCAGACTCAGGTGAACACGCCGTCGGCGGAGGCGAAATAATGGCAGTCATGGTTAAGACCAAAAAAGAATTTGTAGGGGTCGTGAAAAGCGACAAAATGGATAAAACCATTGTGGTTGCTGTTGAAACCACCACCCTGCATCCTTTGTACAAAAAGTATGTGCGGCGGATCAAAAAACTTAAGGCCCACGACCAGACCAACGATGCGAAAATTGGAGATCGGGTCAGGGTTGTGGAATGTCGGCCCATCAGCAAGGAAAAATGCTGGAAACTCGCGGAAATTATTGAGCGGGCAAAATAGGTTACGGGGAGCGGGAAAAAATGGTTCAGGTGGAAACGTTCCTGAATGTGGCAGACAATTCAGGGGCCAAAACTGTCCAGTGCATCAAAGTCCTGGGCGGTTCAAAGAGAAAATATGCCGGGATTGGAGATATTATCGTAGTGGCGGTAAAGGATGCCCTTCCCACATCTGCGATCAAGAAGGGTTCTGTCGAAAAGGCAGTGGTGGTACGTACGCATAAAGAGTACCGCCGGTCCGACGGTACATATATCCGGTTTGATGACAATGCCTGTGTTGTTGTTGACGCGGTGCTTAATCCCAAGGGGAAACGTATTTTCGGGCCGGTCGCCCGGGAATTGCGGGAAAAGGGCGAATTTATGAAAATCGTATCCCTTGCTCCCGAGGTACTATAGGAGTTTATGATGGCCCAAGCAATACATAAATTCAAACTGAAAAAAGAAGATATCGTCCAGGTAATTGCCGGCAAGGACAAGGGAAAACGGGGGCGGATATTAAAAATCCTCCGTGACAAGGACCGGATCGTTGTGGAAGGTATAAATATCGTCAAAAAAGCGCGAAAACGCCGGAATCAGCAGGACCGGGGGGGTATCGTGGAGATTGAAGCTGCAATCCATAGCTCCAATGCAATGATTGTATGCAAGAAGTGCGGCCCGGCCCGGATTGGGTACAAACTGGAACAGGATCCGGAAGGGAAAACAGGCAAAACCCGGATTTGTAAAAAATGTGGAGAGGTTCTGTAATGGTCAACTATGAACCAAGGCTTAAGAAAATTTACCGGGAGCAGATAGCAGGTGAACTTTTCAAAGAGTTCAGCTACACCTCCCCCATGCAAATACCCAGGCTGGTAAAAATTGTGGTAAGCATGGGTGTGGGGGAAGCCCTGCAAAACAAAAAGATTCTTGATGCCGCCATTAATGATCTTACTCTGATTACCGGTCAACAGGCCGTTAAGACCAAGGCCCGAAAGAGTATTGCAAATTTCAAGATACGAACCGGTCAGGAAATTGGGGCAAAAGTAACCCTCCGGGGCGCCATGATGTACGAATTTTTGGATCGGCTGGTAAATGTGGCTCTTCCGCGGGTTAAGGACTTCAGGGGGATCAACCAGAATGCCTTTGATGGCCACGGAAATTATTCACTGGGTATTACGGAGCAGATAATTTTTCCAGAAATCGATTTTGATAAAATTGAGCGGGTTGCCGGGCTTAACATTGTTATTGTAACAACCGCGAGAACCGATGCGGAGGCAAAGGCTTTCCTCGGTAAGTTCGGCATGCCCTTCCGGAGGTAGGAGGTACCATGGCAAGAAAAGCGATGATCATTAAGGCGTTGCGGACGCCCAAATATAAGACCAGAAGAGTGAACCGCTGCAGAATATGCGGAAGGGCCCGGGGATACCTGCGGAAGTATGAAATGTGCCGTCTTTGCTTTCGTAAATTGGCAAGCGAAGGACTTATTCCCGGCGTCACTAAATCAAGCTGGTAAGGCAGGAGAACAAGGATGAGCGTTTCTGATCCTGTTGCGGACATGCTGACTAAAATCCGGAATGCCGGAATGGCAAAGCACGAAAAGGTTGATATCCCCACCTCCAAGCTTAAGCTTGAAATTGTCAAGATTCTGAAAACAGAAGGGTATATCAAGAACTTCAAGAAGGCGAGTCAGGAGGGGGCAAATGTAATCAGGGTATTTTTGAAATACGATGATCAAACGGCCCCGATTATTCACGGCATTGAAAAAGTTTCCAAGCCGGGACGTCGTGTATATATGGGGTATAAAAACATGCCCAGGGTTTACAACGGTTATGGTACCCTTATTGTTTCTACATCAATGGGGGTAACAACCGGCAGAAAGGCCGCCGAGAAAAAAGTAGGCGGCGAGATTATCTGTACTGTTTGGTAAGGGGCGGATCATGTCGCGTATTGGGAAAATACCGGTCAAAGTTCCCGGAGGAGTCAAGGTCAGTTTTCGTGATGAAATTATGACCGTGGAAGGCCCCAGGGGGAAACTTTCGCAAAAATATCACCCCGTTGTTACTTTTGAAGATAAGGGTGAAGAAATTGTGGTGGGCCGTTTGAACAATGAAAAGCAAACCGTGGCCTACCACGGACTTTACCGGAATCTGCTTAACAACATGGTCATTGGGGTTTCCGCGGGATTCAGCAAGACCCTTGTAATTACCGGGGTTGGGTACCGGGCGGAGGTCCAGGGCAATGTTCTTAGTATGAGCCTTGGTTATTCATCAGACGTGTATGTTGGTATTCCGGATGGTATTAGTGTTACCGCTGATGTCCAGGGTAAAGTTGTTGTAAACGGAATTGACAAGCAGCAGGTTGGTGAATTTGCTGCGCAAATCCGGAAACTCCGCCTTCCCGAGCCGTATAAAGGTAAAGGCGTTAAGTATGAGAATGAGCAGATCCGGCGGAAAGTCGGCAAGTCCGGGGTCAAATGATAAAATTGCCATGGGATTTCCCTTCGGGAAAAGTCTCGTGGTGGTTTCTCTATAGGAGTTGATAGGGATGTTGCGAAAAATTGTTGAAAAGGACAGGAAGCGGCTAAAGAGGAAGATTCATATCCGTAAACGGATATCCGGTACCGCCGAGCGGCCCCGGATGACTGTTTTTCGGAGTAACCGGTCTTTGTCCGTTCAAATTATTGACGATACCAGGGGTTGTACTTTGCTGTCTGTTTCGACTCTGGAAAAGGATCTGCGGAGCATCAAAGTAACAAAGGAAGGAGCCGGGCAGCTTGGGGAGATAATGGGGAAACGGCTTTTGGAAAAAGACATAAAAACGGTAGTATTTGACCGGAATGGGTATTTGTATCACGGAGTTATTAAGGCATTAGCCGATGGAACCCGGAAAACCGGGGTTCAATTCTAGGGGGCGGGATGGAAAACGCGCTGGAAAAAAATTCTGAGCAGCTTGACAAAGGTGGACAGTTGCCAACGGATAATTCTGCCAGGGGCAACGCTGAACTTATTAAAGGCGGCGTGGAATCCGCCGGCGACAGCAGGCCGCGGTACGAAGGCCGCGGCCGGCGGGATAGCCGGGATCGGGACAGAAATCGTGATTCTACCGATAAGGAATTGGTCGAAAAACTGGTAAAATTGAACCGGACGGCCAAGGTTGTTAAAGGTGGACGCAGGTTTTCATTCTCTGCGCTTACCGTTATTGGAGACAGGAAAGGTAACGTGGGTTACGGTTTCGGCAAGGCCAATGATGTCTCCGAGGCAATTCGAAAAAGTATTGATAAGGCAAAGCGGAACATGGTGAAATTACCCGTCAAAAACGGGACTATTCCCCATGAGATTACCGGATTCTTCAAAGCCTCTCAGGTTATTCTAAAGCCTGCCTGTTCGGGGACAGGGATCATTGCCGGCGGACCGGTACGGGCGATCATGGAAGTTGGGGGTGTTACCGATATTTTGAGTAAATCTATCGGCGCTTCAAGTCAGTACAATGTAGTTAAGGCAACGTTTAGTGGCATTGGGAAACTGATGGATGCGAAGGCAATCGCCAGGAATCGGGGAAAGTCTCTCAACGAGTTGTGGGGTTAGGAGTATGGCACAGAAAATACGGATCCGCCTGATTAAAAGCGTGATAAGATCCCTTCCCAAACAGCGGGCCACGGTACGTTCCCTGGGCCTGCGGAAGATCGGCTCGGTAAATGAACTGGAGGCGAGTCCCGCTGTACTGGGAATGGTGCGGGTGGTTTCCCACATGGTTTCTGTTGAGGAGCTTCCGTCCTCTGGGGATTTTCCATCCTCTTAGGATGACCGGAATGAGGAGATAGAAATGCATAGTTTCGATTTACATGCCCCCGAGGGTTCGAATAAACGGAAACGGATACTTGGCCGTGGTCAAGGGTCTGGCCGGGGAACCACCGCGGGGAAAGGAAATAAAGGCCAAAAGGCCCGTTCCGGCGGAAAAACCTATGTTGGTTTTGAGGGTGGTCAGATGCCCCTGTACCGCCGCCTGGCCCAGCGGGGTTTTTCCAATTATCCCTTCAAAAAAGAAGCGCAGATTGTTAACCTTGGGGAAATTGAAGCGCATTATGGGGTTTCAGAAACGGTAAATTTTGAAAGCCTTTTTAGAAAAGGGCTGATAAAGGGAACTGCTCCGGTTAAAGTGCTTGGTGATGGTAAACTTACCAAAAGTCTTACATTTGTGGTGTCCGCAGTCTCCGCGTCTGCCAGAGGAAAAATCGAAAAGGCCGGAGGGTTGGTTTTTATTAAAGGTGACAAGGCGCCTGAGAAGCAGGAATAAGGCATGACTAATCCTTTAGTTGGTATTTTTAGGGTAAAGGAACTGCGGGAGCGGATAGTCTTTACCGCGTTGATGCTGGTGGTTTTCCGTGTTGGAGCGGTGCTTCCTATTCCGGGGATCAATGTTCGGGAACTTTCCGCTTATTTTCTTTCTCAGGCAAATTCGGGAAATCCCATTGTGGATTATCTGGATTTGTTTGCAGGGGGCGCCTTTTCCAATTTTTCCGTGTTTATGCTTGGGATCATGCCCTATATCAGCATGTCGATCATCATGCAGCTTCTTCTGATTGTGTTTCCCGGCCTTAAGAAAATTTCCCAGGAAGAGGGGGGCAGAAAAAAGATACAAAGCTACCAGCGTATCGGAACGGTGGGCGTTTGTATCATTCAGGCCTTCGCAGTTACCCAGTATGCCCGGAGTATCGTTCTAAGCGGGGTCAATCTTCTTAACATGGGGATGATACCCTTCTCCATTATTGCCATTATGACGGTAACGACGGGGACCATGTTTCTGATGTGGATAGGGGAGCAGATTACCCGGCGCGGAATTGGAAACGGAATTTCCCTCCTTATCTTTGCCGGTATCGTGGCCCGGCTTCCCCAGGCCGTTTACGAGCTGGGGGACCGGGTACAGAACGGTCTTAATCCCGTATTTGTTATCGTGGTTTTTGTTGTTTTCGTGGCGGTGATTGCGCTGGTGGTTTTTGAACAGCAGGGGCAGCGGAAAATACAGGTAAATTATGCCAAACGGGTAGTAGGCCGCCGGATGTATGGCGCCCAAAATACCTATATACCCTTCAAGATAAATCCGTCGGGGGTTATTCCTGTTATCTTTGCATCTTCGATCCTCACGTTCCCCCTGCAGATTGCCTCAACTATTGGGGCCAATGTAGCCTGGCTTAATACGGTATCGCGGGTTTTGAATCCTGGAGGGTACCTCTACAACATTCTGTACGTGCTTTTTATTATCTTTTTTGCATATTTTTACACCCAAGTAAGCTTAAACCCCATCGAAATAGCCAAACAGATCCGGGAAAACGGAGGTTCCATCCCCGGTATCCGGACAGAACGGATTGAAGAGTACCTGACCAAGATACTTAACCGGATTGTCCTGCCCGGTTCTCTGTATCTTGCCCTTATTGCGGTTATACCGACGATTATCCAGGGGGTTTTTAACTTTCCCTCTTCAATCTCCTATCTGATGGGGGGTACGTCCCTGCTTATCCTGGTGGGTGTAGACCTTGATACCATGAGCCAGGTTGAAGGTCTGCTTAAAATGCACCATCATGAGGGGCTTACCAAGCGTGGCCGGCTCAAAGGGCGGAATTTGTAGTGAAAAGGGGCTTGTATCGTTTCCCAATTGACGAATTCCAAAAAATTTAGTTTAATGGGTAGTTACCCGTAAATTTACGGGCCCGTAGTCTACGGGACAGCGCATGGCGTAAGGGAGTAGATGGATGAAAGTCCGGACCAGTGTAAAGCCGATTTGTGATAAGTGCAAGGTGATCAAACGAAACGGAATTGTCCGTATTGTTTGCCAAAATCCAAAGCATAAGCAGAAACAGGGGTAGTTTATGGCGCGTCTTGTGGGGGTGGACCTCCCAAATAAGCATACCAATATCGCCTTGACCTATATCTATGGGATTGGCAGGTCCAGTGCGGATAAGATCTGTGAGAAAACAAAGATCGACCCTGTGCGGAAGATCAACGATCTGTCCCAGGAAGAACTGAACGATCTGCGTCAGATTATCGAAGGGGAATACAAGGTAGAGGGGCGCCTTCGTACCGAAGTTGCCCTGAATATCAAGCGGCTGATGGATATTGGCTGCTATCGGGGGCTTCGGCATCGTAAGGGACTACCCCTCCGGGGGCAGCGGACCAGAACCAATGCCCGTACACGTAAAGGCAAGAAAAAGACGGTTGCCGGGAAGAAGAAATAGCAGACCGGGTGTTTCGGAATGTCGTGCCCGGCGCGGCGGTTGAACCCTGGTTACGGAGGATAGAGTGGCTGCTAATACCAAGAAACGAAAAGAAAAAAAGTCCGTTTATGAAGGGAACGTATATATTCAGGCTACGTTCAATAATACAATTGTAACCATTACCGATTTACTGGGAAATGCGGTTTCCTGGGCCAGTTCCGGCGGGCTTGGGTTTAGGGGAGCCAAAAAATCCACACCCTTTGCCGCGCAGACGGTAACGGAGACCGCAGCTCAAAAGGCAATGCAGGCGGGTCTGCGGGAAGTGCATGTGTATGTTAAGGGTCCGGGGATAGGCCGTGAGTCGGCAATCCGGCAGTTGGGAGTGTTGGGTATCAAGGTGAAGTCTATCAACGATGTAACGCCGATCCCGCATAATGGCTGTCGGCCACGGAAAACCCGCCGCATATAGGCATACCAAGGGGGAAAAGGAATACTATGGCTAGATATACCGGACCGGTGTGCCGATTGTGCCGGGTGGAACAAAAAAAACTCATGCTCAAAGGGGATCGTTGCAGAAGCGATAAATGTCCCATCAATAGAAAACGGTCTGCGCCGGGAAAAGATCCCAAGGCCCGTGCAGGAAAACGTTCTGATTATGGTATCCAGCTTCGGGAAAAGCAGAAGCTTAAGAGAATTTACGGAATGCAGGAAAAGCAGTTCAGCCTGTTTTTTGAACGGGCCCTTCGTATGACCGGTATTACAGGCGAAAATCTTTTTGTGCTTCTGGAACGCCGCCTGGATAATGTGGTATACCGGCTTCGCCTTGCTACTTCGCGGAGTCAGGCCCGGCAGGTGGTACTTCATGGTCATGTTGCGGTAAATGGAAAGAGGGTTAATGTCCCGTCTTATTTGGTAAAGCCCGAGGACGAAATTTCTATCATGGAATCCAGCAAGAGCCTTGTGGTCTTCAAAGATGCGCTCAAAGAATACGGTAAATCCGGGGTTATGCCCTGGCTCCAGTTGGATCCTGATGCCTTGAAGGGCAAATTCCTTGCGGCGCCGCGTCGTAGCGATATTACCGATTTGATGGATGTTAAGGAACAGATGATTGTTGAATTATATTCTAAATAAGGAGTGCCCATGGCCCGGAAGAACCTTCTTAAAGGATTCAAGCGCCCTAAAGGGATTACCTATGAGCATGGTGAGCTAAAGCAGAATTACGGCAGATTCACCGCTGCTCCTTTTGAACCGGGTTTTGGTACAACAGTTGGTAATACCCTTCGCCGAGTTCTCCTTTCGTCGATTGAAGGCTACGCTATTACGGCGATTAAGATAACTTCTTATAACGAAACGGGAACCGCTCACATGGTGTCCAATGAGTTTGAAACTATTCCCAATGTGGTTGAAGACTCTCTGGAAGTGATCAATAACCTTAAACAGATCCGGTTGAAGCTTCCTGATGATATGGAGCAGGATATCATTTTTTATGAGTGGTCCGGCAAGAGGGAAATTAAAAGTGATGATTTTGCCCGGCTTGGTCAGGTTGAGATACTGAGTACCGGCCAGCATGTAATGACACTGATGGATAACGCCAGACTGGAAATTGAAGTCCAGATAGATCTTGGACGGGGTTATGTGCCTTCCGAGGTAAACGAGCGTTATGTTGATGTCATCGGTACGATCCCCCTTGATGCGATCTTCTCTCCGGTCAGGAAGGTAAAGTACGCGGTTGAACCCACGCGGGTGGGACAGCGGAGCGATTACGATAAACTGGTGCTTGAGATCTGGACCGACGGCACGATAAGGCCGGATGTTGCCCTGGCGGAAGCCGCGAAAATTGCCAAGGATCACTTTTCGGTTTTCATTAATTTTGATGAAAACAGTCTTGGTGTGGATGATGATTTTGATGAAGACGATGAGCGGGTGCGGCAGATCCTCAACACGCCGGTAGAGGAACTGGAGCTTTCGGTTCGTTCTTCCAACTGTCTTAAGAACGCGAATATAAAGACTATTGGGGAACTGACCAGGAAAACCGAGGATGACATCGCCAAAACCCGGAATTTTGGAAAAAAATCCCTTCAGGAGATCAAGGAAAAGCTCAAGGAGTGGAATCTAAATCTGGGGATTACGGATATAAACCAGCTAAAGAACGCCATACGGGTTGTTCCTCAAAAGGAAGTAGAAGATGAAACATAGGAGAGGGTTTAACCCCCTTGAACGGACTTCCGCTCACCGTAAAGCTCTGCGCCGCAACATGATAACGTCTCTTTTTAATCATGAGCGGATTAGAACTACAAAGGCGAAGGCGCTGGAAGTTCGGCGCAGCGCAGAAAGGCTTATCACCCGTGCCAAAGTAGATTCGGTTCATAACCGCCGTATAGTTTCCAGCCGGCTTTATAATGAGGGGGTAGTGGCGAAACTTTTTACCGATATTGCCCCCCGGATGAAGGATCGGCCCGGCGGTTATACCCGGATTATCAAACTTGGTGAGCGCTCCGGGGATGCCGCGGAGCTGGTTATTTTGGAACTGGTGGATTATAAGCTGGACACGGAAGGGGCGGATAAAAAGGCTAAAAAGTCCGATAAAGCGGGAACAAATAAAAAGCCCCCGAAAGACAGCGGCGGCAAAAAGGAAAAGGCCAGGGTCGCCGAAAAAGCCTAGAAGGGGGGAAAGAAATGTCAAAAGCGCACAGGGGTAAAGGGATTCGTGCATTGGTATCCCATGGCCGTAGTGAATGTCCGGTATGCAAGCGAACCAACGTAAAGGTACTGTACGAGCATGAAAACGGCGACGTAAAGGTAAAACTCTGTAAAATTTGCCGTGCCGCCGTAAAGCATGGCAAGAAAAGCATTGTTCACGATTGATCTTCCTCAAAGGGGTTTTTGAGAAGGATAGTTCCACCGGTCAGAGTTTCTTCCGCCAAATTTTTTAACCAGGGAAGATCGATGGTTATACCGCGCAGCCTTAGCAGGTGCTTTTTTGCGAGGTCTTCGGTGTAATTGTAGAGGGGATAAACCTTAAAGCCGGATAAGCCGTTTTCATAGTGGTTTACCACGGGAATAATTCCCGCTTCGTCGATGCTGGTTATGTTGTGCTGTTGTTTTATCCGTACAAAGGCAATGCCCCCCAGTTGGGTAGGGCCCGTACTTTGCGCGGATATGAAATTTCCCAACGAGTAAAAGCAAAGTGTTTTTTGACCATCGGGGCGGTCCAGAAATTCGTATGGTTCCAGTACATGCGGATGGTGGCCGATGATAAGGTCAACCATGTTGTCCGCAAGGAAGCGGCTCAGGCGTTTCTGTGATGCGCTGGCGGCATGCTGGTATTCCACACCCCAGTGCATGGAAACGATGAGAAAATCGCAGAGAGGGCGGAGGGTTTTAATTTCCTTTTCCATGACGGAATCGTTGATAAGGGAGACCAAATAGGGCTTATCACGTGGTACTGCCAGGCCGTTTGTCCCATAGGTATAGGAAAGGAAACCTGTTTTTATACCGTTTTTTTCGATAATGATCTTTTTGGTGTCCCTGTCTTCCTGGGAACGGTAGATACCAAGGTAGTGGATGCCGGGAACGGTATCCCAATAATCCATCGTCGCGAAAATGGCCCCTTCCCCCTTGTCCATAATGTGATTTGTGGCGTGGTTGATCACATCAAAACCGGCGGCTTTTAGCGCGTCTCCGACTTCCTGTGGGGTATTGAACAGCGGATACCCGGAAAAACCATACACTTCACCGCCAAGCAGGGTTTCCTGGTTGATAAAGGCAATGTCCGCCGGTTCGATAAGCGGTTTTATTTC
>JAIRLQ010000217.1 GCA_031259345.1 Treponema sp. | reverse complement strand
TCGAGTTTTTTCCGCCTGTTTTTGATACTCCCAGCCCCAGGGCGAGGATAATCGGGACGGTAACGGCGCCGGTGGCCGCGCCGCCGGTGTCCCAGGCAAGGTTTACCACCGGGCGGAGTACGGCGTTTTCGTCAAAGACGCAGCTTACGACAAGCAGAACGGATATAATGACAAAAACCGGGGGCTTAAAGGGCCAGCCGAACATAAACCGGTAAACCCCCAGCACAACCGAAAAGCCTACCCCCGCCGCGATGGCGGCGACAAGCCAGGAAGTTCCCCGGTTGAGCAAGAGGTACAGAAGCGGCGCGTTCCATGGGGGTATCACGCTGCCCTGCTGTTGTAATATCCCAACCGCGGGTTCGGCGAGGGTGGCGGCAATGCCGACAATAAGGGAAAAAATCGTAACCCCAACCACGCCGACCTTGGCGGGCAGGCGCATTCCGCATTGTTCGCCAAGGGGCATGATACCCAAGAAAAGCCCTTCAAGAAAAAACGAAAGCCCCAGAATCGCCGCGCCTATGCCGGCGGCAATGTAAAGCGCGTTATAAAGGGGTGTCTTCAGCACAAAGTACTGGGCGGCGACAAGGTAACCGCTTACCAGGAGCACGGCCTTGAACTGGGGGCGGATCTTTTCGAGGGCGTAGGAGCCAATCATTGGGAGCGACTTGTTGAGCGGCAGTACGATTACTTTCCGGCGCGGCGAAACGCTTGCTTTTTTTAATTTTGCCAAGATCTGCCTCCTAAGAAATCTTTACTCCGACAGTGTTAGGGTAATGCTCCCCTCGTGAGTTTCCTGTATGCCCCTGGCGCCGACTCGTACCCGGATCAGGGTCATTGTTTTTCCGGAACGGTTTTCATCAGCGAGATCAGCGGGATATTGAACAAGATAGGTTTCCCTTGTACCCGTTCCCTGGGCTTCGGAGGCGCCATTTGCGCCGGACATGCCGGAAAGCCCTTCTGTTGAACGCTGGTCCACGGAGCGTTGTTCTAAAGAACGCAGTTCCAAAATCTCTTTGCCGCCAATCCGGAAAAAAATATATTTTCCCGAACGTACCGTTCCGCCGAAAGCAAGTTCATAATTGCCGTCGGGGAAAAAGCTGATTTTTCCTATGGAACTGTCATAAAGGGCGTCAATGTACGGGTCCTTTTGTTCCCCGGACGCGTTTTGATTTTCCTGGGGGCCTGCTTTGCGGTAAGAACCGTCCCAGGACGTGTTTACTCCAAAGCGGAGCCTGACATCTTCTACTACCTTTACCCTTAGGCTGTCCAGGGATTCAAGCTCAATATCAATAAAACGTCTTAAAGTAGTAACCGAGATATTTTGGCTGTTGATATAAATTCCATAACGGGTGGCGCTTGAAGCCTGCCAGCTAAAAATCTGCTGGGTCTCATCGGCATAAAAAATAATTTCCCTGCTTAGGGGATCAAAATAAATGTACTGCCGGGAATCAATGGTTCCCTGGGGGGTTACATAATACCAGAGGCCGGTAATAAATTCCTCAAAGACCCGGGAATTTCCCAGTAATTCCTGAACCCGCCTTTGTTCTATCTGGTTCCCCGGCACACGGGTAATTCCCGACTGTTCATAAAGACCGTTTGCGGGATTGTAAACATAGGTGATTTCGATCTGATCCATGATGTTGGCGGAATCGTAATCCCTTCCGTATGCCAATATGGGGAAGCTTGCCCCCCGGGCTATTCCCAGTTGGTAGGCTTGGGTACGTTCGGTCTCCCGCACCGAAATGGAACCGTCAATTCTGAGTTCCGCGATTTTTGTCCACAGGGGAATATCCGCTTCCCTGCCTGCCCTTTCATTTTCCGGGGTTTTGCGGAATATGGTCAGGGTATGTTCACCCTGGCTGTTCATCCCTGAAAGGAGGACGCAGACGCTGCGGTCTCCAATCAGATCCTGGGAATAAAGAGAGATTGTTCCCGGCCGGCTTGCCGCCGTAGGGGCGCTCCAAAGCCGTCTGAACCCCCGTATTTTGCTGTCATAGCCGATATAGGTTAAAAAAATGGGGCCGTCGATTTCATGCAGGTTCCGGTACGCTACCAGTTGCTCCTCCTGCTGATCCTCATCCCAGTCTTCGTTAAGAACCGCCGCCATAATTTCCCCGTCTTCCAGAGGAACCTTGACCGCAAGCTGCTCTTCCCTGGCGACCCGTTCAGCCTGATTTTCCCCGGTTCCGGTTTCAAAGTTTATCGTCCTGGGAATAATGATGCGAGCTTCGGGAATTTCCCCGGGTTTTCCCGTAAGCCATTTTGAGGGAGGGTATATTACCAGAAAAATAATACAAAAAACTGTTAACACAGAAACAATAATAGTAATAAGTGTAAAAAACTTGTGAATCATTTAGACGCATCCAGCGCTTCGGTAATTTTTTTAAGGACTTTTTCTAATGTATTTTCGATACTGTCTTTGCTGCGAAAACCCGCCGCTGACACATGCCCGCCGCCGCCAAAGCTTTGGGCGATTTTTGAAACATTTATCGTTCCCTTTGACCGGAGCGAACATCGTATTTGTCCTTCGCCGCTCTCTTTAACCAAAACGGAAACATTAATATCACGGGAACCAAGGGGAACATTGATAAAATTTTCCGCGTCATCAACAAAGGCCCCGGACGATAGCAAATCTTCCTTTCGGAGGATCTGTACCGCCGTTCTTCCATTGTTGTAAAGCTCAAGGCTGGCAAGAACTTTTTTTTGCAGGAGGAGCGCGGCGGTAGAAGCCGTTTCATATATTTCGTGATGAATATGATAGGGATTTACCCCTGCCCCAAGGAGGGAAAGGGCTGCTTTAAATGTACGGACGGTGGTTTTTGAATAGGCAAAAGAGCCGGTATCATAAATAATCCCCCCATAAGCGGCATTGGCGGATTCCCTGTCCAGGATAAGCCCTGCCTGGGCGGCAATTTCCATCACAAGCTCGCAGGTTGATGAGGCGGTACTGTCCACAATCCCCGGAAAGGCGCAAAAGGGATTTTTTTCGTGATGATCGATTACAAAGACTTCCGCCGCCTGTTGAATATAATCGCGCATTTTCCCGATATTGTATTCATCGGAAGTGTCCAGAATAACCAGGGCGGATTTTTCCGGAGGGTCCCCTCCGGCCTCCGGCGGACTTTTTTCTTTTTGCCCCAGGGTTTCAATAAGCCCCTGGGGGTCCATAAAGGCAAAGCGTTCGGGAACAGGATCGGTATTAAGGATACGGGTTTTTTTGCCAAGTTTAAGACAAACTTGGAAAAAGACAATTTCCGCCCCCAGGCCGTCGGCGTCGGGTTTTTCATGGGTTGTCAAAACCAGGGAGTTATGACGTTCCAGAAAAGCAAAGACTTCTTTGTACATGAAGAATTAACTAGATGCCTGACATATAAGCGGCTGCGGCGCTTCGTACCCTGGAACCGATTGTCGAATCCACTACCAGAACCTGCCAGTGCGAAAATACTTCTACCCTTGACCAGCGAAAAAGATTTGCGTTTTTCCCGCCAATATCTTCCGCCAAAGCTTCGGCGCTTCCTCCGACTACCATGGTAAGTTCCATACGTTTGCCGCCCTGGCTGTTTTGGGCGGCCTTTGCCGCCGCTTCACGCAGGGCGCCGGAAAAATCGGACTTTTTCCCCGAAGTATCCAAAGAATCAAGCTTCTTTTTCGCGTCATCTTTTTGGGCGCCGATAGTCCCCGAGTAAAGTATCTCCACCCTGTCGCCCGCGGACCAGATGGTAAGGCTGTCCCCTTCCTGCAGAATTCGATCAATCAGCTCTGTTTTAATCCAGGCGACGGTCTCCGATTTTGCGTTTTTATGCAGAGCGGAACCGTCCACGATAAGATAGAGGTCCAAAGGCATGGTTCGCTTGTCTTCGGCCCAAAGAAGGCCGGGCAGACAGAAGAGTAAAAATACCCCCCATCCGATAAGTAAAATTCGCTTAATTGGCTTCATGCCAATTATTTTATCACATTTTTTTAAAAATTGATACATGATCTTTTGATTCTTTACGAAAAAAAATAAAAAGAATTTACAATAAAAAAATGATACTTATAAAAAAAAAATGTAAAATTACTAG
>JAIRLQ010000060.1 GCA_031259345.1 Treponema sp. | reverse complement strand
TCCTCAAGTTGTCCGCTTCCATTGGGCGCATACACTCCCGCTTCAATTATTGTTTTTAATTCATCATCAGAAATTTGTTTGTCTTTATAATTTCTAATGCTTCTTCGCTGTTTTATAGTCTTTAAAATTTCATTGTCATACATAATTATTTCTCCGATAATGCCGATTATAACCATGTTTTTATTATTGTCAACTGTACGCGGGTTTTAGTCCGAGCGACCCCGCACCAATGTTTTAAAGACAGCCTACGAACCGCTTCCTATCAATCCCAAAACAATTGTCGACTGGGCCGCGATGTAGGAGAACATGATGAAAAGGCTTGCATATTTCGGCCTGATCCTGAAATTAGAATAAGCCAGGAGCGTATCGGAAAAAAGAAAACAAAGGCTTCCGGCGAATACGAGAAGGCCGTATCCGTCCCGTTGGGAAAACATCAATTGAAGGGCGGACAAACTCATCAGCATAATAATAATTTCATAAACAATCACGGGAAGATGCATCTCCTTTTTTGGCTTGATAATCGAATAGACGATAAACATCAAAGGACCGCCAACAGCAATGGAAACAACAAGGGCGATAGTATGCAAGGCATTGGTAAAAGAAATAAAGGAAATAATATAACAAAGATGTCCCGCCAAAAAACTCCCCAATCCCAGCCTGAAGAACTTCATGTCTCTGATTTTAAAGAGGAACAGATCTCCTCCCCAGCCAAAAACCAAGGCCAGAATGACAGGAGCAGAAATATTTTTTGTGCCAAAAACATACGCCCCTGCCAGCAGGGGCAACAGACAAATTTTGGTAATATTTCTGGGAATGTCTTTCCCGATAGATAAAAAAACCAGATGGGCCGCGCCCACACCGGCAAAGAGCCCAATAAACACCCGGAACATAAGTATACTCCTTTTTTGCTTTGTTACAATGAAACAACGCCGTGCTCAAACTTTAATCGCCCGCTTATTAAGATTGAGGCTGTTCCAAAACCAACCGGGTTTTGGAACAATCTCGATTACTCCGGCAATTACACATTTATCCTAATGGCAGAGGAACCGGAGCCTGAGTTTTGGCACTTCGGTAGATGCCTTCAATAATCTCCACCGCCTTTCTGCCCTCGTTTCCATCTATGTCTACGGGCCGGTCTTCCATCAAAGCCGCTACAAAGGATTCAAAAAGCATACGATGGCCGTGGTGGCCTATGGCTTTGGGATCCGATGCGCCGCTTGTTGCGGCGGCGTATTTGCTTCGTATAGTTTCATCCTCGGCCTCTTCTTCGGCAAATTGCCAGGTAGTAATATTTTCTTCTTCCATGACGGCACTGCCCTTTGAACCGTAAATTTCAATTTTTTTGAGAAAGCCCGGATATGCCCCGGTGGTGCCTTCAATAACCCCCAGGGCGCCGTTTGCGAACTTCAGGCTTGCGGCAGCGCAGTCTTCAACCTCAATGCGTTCATGGACCAGTGTGCCGGTATAGGCAAAAACTTCCGTCACATCGCCCATAAACCACTGGAGAAGGTCTATGGCATGGATACTCTGGTTCATCAAGGCGCCTCCGCCGTCAAGCTGCCAAGTGCCCCGCCATTTTCCCGAATCGTAATATTCCTGGCTCCGGAACCATTTTGTTTGGGCATCGGCCAGTACAATTTTACCGAACCGTCCTCCTTCAATGGCCTTCTTGATAATCTTTGAGGATGCATAGTACCGGGAAGGGAATACGGTTCCCACCTTTACCGCATTGGCCTTGGCCTCCGCAATGATCCTGTCGCAGCGAGCCGTGGTAATCTCCAAGGGCTTTTCAACGATGATATGTTTTCCTGCCTTTACCGCCGCCAAGGATCCATCAAGATGCAAGCCCGATGGTGTGGCAATGGTAACAATATCAATATCTTTATCCGTTAGAAAGTGCAATAAATCTTCGTAGGGCTTGCCTCCGTGCTTTTCGCAAAAGGCCGCCGCCTTGCCCGGAATAGTATCAAAGCCTCCAACAAAACAGGCGCCGGAAATTTCTTTGATTGCCTTGACATGGAATTCGGCGATTACCCCAAGGCCCAGGATACCGAAACCGACGGATTGAAATGTATTCATGATAGTTTTTCCTTTTTATAGCTGCTTAAAAAATCCCCCGGAATTTTGGGGAAACCCCGAATAATATAGAAATTAATGAGCGCCAACTTCAACCGAATTCTTTCATAATGCGATCATATTCGGCCTGTTCACCTTCAAGGGGTTCTTTATTCCGCCTTTTTTCCAGGAAATACTTTACCCTTTTTGCCAAATCCGGGCTTAGGCGGAAACGGCGGGCTGTAAACCACGCATTACCCATGAGCAGGACAAAACTGAGGAGAATGATGAGCCGCAATGCTAGGACGGTAGCGTCGGGCTGGGCTATTGTTCCTGTCGCTCCGGTGGAAGGAACAAAACCGGTAAGACCCAGTACAATGCCAACCAGAAAAATTGCGGTGGCGGCGCTTGTTTTGCACACAAAAGTCATCAGCCCGCTGAAGGACCCGGCGATCCGTTGTCCCAGGGAAAGTTCCCCCAGGTCCACTACGTCGGGAAACATGATCCAGCTCATGGTCATGGCCCCGGCGAACCCCAGGGCGGTAAGGCCAGCAAGGATATAGACCCCAATATGCGGGGCTGTCGGAGGATAAACCGCGATACAGGCCGCTCCGATGACGGAAAGGGGCAGTCCCATGCGGTATATTTTGGTTTTTGAGGTTCGGTTTACAAGACGGGAGAGCACGGGAAAGAGAATAATTGGAACCCCCAGAAAGGCCCCGAGAAATATGGTGACGCTGATACCCGGTATTACATAGAGTGAATAGTAGATGATCACCGTGGATATAATATCCATATTGATTTTCTGGGAGATATACAGAATCAGCAGCCTGCGGTAAGAGCGGACCTTGAGGGGTTTGAAAAAAATAGCCGGGGAAAAATGCACTTTCGTTTTTTCGTAGGGCACCCGTTCTCTGACAAAAAGCCCGGTGAGGATTTGAGGCAGGGCAAATGCCGCTCCAAAACCTAAAACAATGATAACGTAAAATGTTGACAGCGGAATATTTCCTTTGTTGTAAAGACCGAACAGCGCGGAGGGCAGGAGGGTACAGAGCGCAGTAGCGCTCAGGGAAAAGACCACCCGGATCATGTTTGCCTGATTCCGTATTTTGAAATCGGTACTGATCTCGGTACTTAAGGAATTATAAGGGACAAAGTTGATTGTGGTAACCGTACAGTAGAGAAGATAGGCGGCGGTGACAAAGACAACCCTGGCAGTCATAGAGGAAAAACTCACCGGAAACCAGAGTATTGCCATAGCCGGAATGAGCATTGTCCCCGCAGCCAATATATAGGGTTTACGCCGCCCTAGGGAGATTCTGGTATTATCGGAGATTACCCCCATAAGGGGATCCGAGACGGCGTCCCAAATTTTGGATATCATCACCCCCATACCCGCCCAGGCCGGGTTTATGCCCAGGACGTTGGTAAGGTATACCAGATACAAAACCGCTATAAGAGCCTGGCCTCCTCCTCCAAAGGAATCGGCGGAGGCAAATATAAACATTTCCGGTTTTTTCATTTCTCCTGGTTTCGTTTCAATTTTCATCATTCTTCCTTATTGCTGTTATTTTTTTCAAAGGCGGGCCCCAAGGTGCTGGTTCGGGGGATAAGTTTTGATTGAAGAATTTGTGGTTCCTCATGGCTTACGGAGGAAAAAACGGCGCATCTGAGCGCGCTCATGCCGATGAAGCCCATCTCCTCCAGGGGCTGTTCAAAGGTTGAAATCGGGATAGGCCAAAACCGGGCGAAATCACGATTGTCAAATCCGATAATCCGGATGTCATGGGGTATTTTATAGCCCATTTCTGTTAAGCGGTTTATGGCCCCGGCGGCTATATAATCGTTGGCACAGAAAATACCGTCAATGCGGGGGACTGTTTTCATCAACCGGGATGCCGCTTCATACCCCTGTTCATAGGTATATTCCCCGAACATATAATGATCGGAAGTAAATTCTAATCCCAGTTCCATAACCCTTCTCTGAAAACCCTTGAGCCGCTGTTCCACCGAATGCCGATATTCCGGACCGCAGATCATCCCAGGACACCGCATGCCGGAGGCGTACAGATGTTCCGCCGCAATTATGCCGCCGTTGAAATTGTCGGGAAAAACAGAAGGTACATCATCCAGCTTCATATTAATGGCGATCATGGGGATACTCGAATTTTTGGTAACCGTAAAGGTATCAAGAACGGTGGGAATGTGATTACAGAGCAATAAGCCGTCTATATCGTGGCTCAGGAGAAACCGGTAGGCCCGGGAAAAATCATTGCCGAATTCAACCCCGGAAACAAACAGCATGGACAGACCGCTGCCGGTAAGCCCACGTTCAATTCCCTTTACAATTTCATGCGAAAAGGTTTCTGTAATATCAACGGTATAACAGCCGATAATTCCGGAATTTCCTTTGCGTAAATGACTGGCATTATAAGACGGAGTATAACCGAGGGCCTCAATGGCTGAAAGGACTCTTTCTTTGGTGGCTGTACTTACGGGACGTTTGCCGTTAAGCGCGTGAGACACCGTGGAAGGCGACACATCAGCCAGTTTTGCTACATCTAAAATTGTCACCGGAGATGCGGAATCAGCCATTATCCGCCCCGGTAAACGCCACGTTAACCTTACAGCTCATAAGGTATCCTCCTAAAAATTTTTTACCGTCCCATGATGGTATCCAACATCTGGTTTGCCTGCCTGCCATATTCCAGATACATTTTTTGCGGCTCCGTGCTTTCCGGTGAATCACTGCCAAGATGAACCTGGATAAGGATATGAGGTTCTATAGAAAACATACCCCTATATCCCCGGCTAATCAGATCCTTCATAATTTCAAAGATACAGCAATCCCCTTTACCCGGATAAGTATGAACCGTTTTTTCACTGCCTCTTTGCACCTTACAATCTTTGATATGGAAATGAACCAGCCGGGGAAGGGCGGCATAATAAAAATCCCAAACAGCCTGAGAATCCCCGCCGTGGGAAACCGGATTTCCCGTATCAAACACAACCTGTAATGCCGGTGAATTGATACGCGATAATATTTCTTTTAATGCATGGGGCGAGGTAGATGCCCAGCCATCACAGTTTTCAAGAAGCAATACAACGCCTTCCCCCTCGGCAATATGGGTTAATTCCGTGATGCGGCTAAAGGTCTCGTTCTTCCAGACTTTTTCTTCCAGCCCGTCATTGGGGTATGACATGATACGGATGAATTTTGTATTGAGTAGCCTCATGCGGGGAATCGCCCGTATCAGATCCTCCCGGTCCCGGGAGAATTCCCCCGTAATGGGGCGGGCCCAGTTGGCGATGGCGGAACCAAAGGCCGCAGCCCTCATGCCTGCCTTTTCCATGGCGCCCTGTACCTTATCGAATTGGCGGTCATCCATCTCGCAGATATTTATTTTTTCCACATTCCGCAGTTCAATGGTTTCCCATCCCAATGCCTTGTGGTTTGCAATCTGCCGCTCAATGCTCTCGCCCCCCTCATCGGCGATACCGGTCATTCGAGCATATTTACTGCCCATATTGTTACACTCCTTTCCAGTCTATGATGATGCCGAGATGGTTATCCCGATCGTTCAGTAGCCAATTATACGCTTCCTGTACCTGGGTATAGGGAATAATGTCGGTGATAAAAGGTTCCGCGTTGATTGAGCCGGAACAGAGGCCTTTCAAAACCTGATCGCTGAAATCCTGGTGGTTGTTTTTGGAATCCCCCTGGGGAAACAGGGGATACCGCAGTTCGTGGACGCCGATAAGGCTGGTCACCTTCCGGTGAATGAGTTTATACACATCCACTTCCACCTTTCCCCGGGTGGAGCCGAGGAGGATAACTTCGCCGTAACGGTTAACTTGTTCCAGGCTTTCTAAAACCATGCCGGGGACTCCGGTAGCTTCCACCACCGTATCAACTCCCCGGCCTTCGGTAATCCGGAAAAGGGCCTCTTTGAGATTTTCCTTTGATGAGTTGATCCGGTATTTGACGCCGCATTTTTCCGCCGTTTTGATCCGGGCTTCGGAAATATCCGCCAGAATAACCTGCCGTCCGGTGCGGGTCTGAAAAAGCTGGGCACAGAGGTTTCCGATTAAGCCGCCTCCGAATATTAGTACCGCCCCGAAATTTTGAGAAGCGGGAAGGGCGGTAAAGGCTATCTGCCCGAACCGCGCAAAGAGGGCGAGCTTCCGATCCGGCAGATCCGGAGGAAGGGGGCGAATAATATCCTTTGCCGCGTCAACCACCGAATAATCCGCGTGGGGCTGATAGTGCAGCACCCGGTCGCCAACGGCAAAGGAAGCCTCCTCCCCTGCGGCGGAAACCACACCCACCGATGAATATCCCGCTTTGATGGGATACCGGCACCATGTTATTTCAGGATCGGTGAAGCCCACATGGGTTCCCGTAAAAAGGGCAAGCTCCGTTCCGGGACTCAACATTGAATACTCATTTTTTACCAGTATCTGGGAAGGGGACAAGTCTCCGGGTATTTCAACTTCCCGGGCGCTTACAGTAAATTTGCCGGTAAAAAAGAGTTCCTTCATTGTTTTAGGCATAAAGATAGTCTCCCTTTTTCATTCATACCGGATACAGTACTCATGATCCTCCCCATGACAAGCCGCAGAATACGGATCCGCCTCCAAATCAAAACTTGTCAAATCGTTTTGCTAAGAAATTATAGAGTCCTTTTTCCTGAATGTCAAGTTAAATACCACAAAAATTTTCATTTTATTCGTGCCGCTAGTATAGCAGTGAAGAAACCAGTTTTTTATCCGATAATTAAAACATGGATTTCATGATTCCTGTCATGATTGCGGTGGTGGCTCTGGTAATCGGGATTTTTATCTTCATGATAATGTCCGGCCGTTCCCGGGGCGAGGGCGGCGGACGGGCCAAAGGCCGGGACGCAATTATAAAAAAGGCAAACAAGCGCCTCGAATCAAATCCCCGGGATTCGGAAGCTTTACACGAATTGGGGGATCTCTACTTTCGTGAAGAAGATTGGGGGCAGACGATGAAAACCTATGCCACCCTTATTGAATCCGGCGGCGCCCGGGGGCCGGAAGCGGAATTCGAAGCGAATTACCGTTACGGCCTTGCCGCCCTTAAGCTGGGGCATACCGACGAAGCGTACAAAGGCTTTTCCATCGCCAGGGGCTTAAACCATGATAGTTTCGATATAAATTATAATTTAGGTGTTTTGGAATTCCAACGGAAAAATTATGAAAAGACAATCCAGCTTTTGAATCAGGCCCGTATTGAAGATCCGGAAAACGCCGCAGTCCTGCGGACTCTGGGCCATTCCTATTTTAGGTTGAAGAAAAGCAAAGAGGCTATGACTTTTATCCGCCAGGCCATAGATCTCGCGCCGGACGACAAAGAATCCCTTTATACTTTGGCGGAATGTTATTACGAGGCCAAGCAGACAGAACAGGCCCAGCGTATTTTTACTCATTTAAGGGGCGACCCCCAAATGGGCGCAAGCGCCTGCCTTATTTCGGGAACCATTAATGCCGAAGCCCGGCAATATGACAAGGCCATTGCGGATTTTGAACTGGGCCTAAGGCACGGAAACATAAAAGCCGATGTGCGCCTTGAGCTTAAATACTGCCTGGCAACAGTCCTTTTAAAACAAAACGATATCGGAAGGGCCCTTGGCTACCTTAAAGAAATCCAGCTTGAAAACCCCAATTATAAAGATGTTTCCCCCCTCATAGGGCGATACCAGGAACTTAACGCAAACAAGAATTTGCAGATCTTTTTGATGGCCCCTTCGGGGGATTTTGTGGCCCTTTGCCGTAAACTTGTTATAGCCTATTTTCCAAAGGCCAAAGTAAAGATTACAAATATTTCGGTAAACAAAAATGAATCCGCCGATATTCTTGCGGAAGTAGATACCCCCAAGTGGTCGGATGTTATTATGTTCAGGTTTATCCGTACCTCCGGCTCCATAGGCGAGCTTGTCGTGCGGGATTTCCACTCCCATCTTAAAGAGGTAAAGGCGGGCAAAGGCATCTGCATTACTATGGGTTCTTTTACCGAAAAAGCCAAACGTTATACCGAAGCCCGCCTTATCGACCTTATCGAAAAAGACAGGCTTACGGCCATGTTGAATACCGTAGACGCCAAAGTCGCCGCGACCCGCGAAATGTCTCCGGTAAAGAAGTAAGGACAGGGGCTGTCCCGGCACGATGCCCCGATTGAAATAAAATCCACTTTGACCCATAGTTAAAGCATGTTTGAACCAATTGTAAAACTCATAGTCGCCCTGAACGGCAATCTTAAAAAAGGGCAGATTGCGGCGGGGTTTTCCTGGGGTCTTTTGTTGGGCCTTGTGCCCGCGGGGAATGTTTTTTGGGTTCTTGTCTTTGTGGCGTCCTTCTTTTTTAAGCATCACCATGTTTCCAAGGTTCTGGTACTGGCGCTTATTAAGATTTTAATCGGCCTTATTAATCCCCTGTTGGACAGCGCCGGCTGGGCTTTCCTCCATATCGAAGCCTTGGAGCCCTTCTTTACTGCCTTGTATAATATGCCTTTTGTTCCTCTTACCAGGTTTAACAATACCCTGGTAGCCGGCGGGCTGGTGAGCGGCATTGTCCTTTTTATCCCTGTGTATTTTATTATCCGGCTTTTGGTGCCCCTGTATCGAAACAAGGTGCTTCCAAAAATCGCGAATAATGCGGTAGTTAAATCCCTTAAAAGGCTTCCTTTGGTTTCAAAGCTTTTAAAGGCGATTGGGTCAGCCGCCGGCGCCAAAGATACGTTGTAAAGGGGGATAAGTATGGCAAAAGAAAAACCGGAAAAAGCGCCCGGGGCGGAAAAGATAAAAAAGGCGCCGGGGTTTTATAAAAAAAGCCTGACCGAAGAACAGTTAAACAAATATCTTAAATATATCGAGATTGGGGCGGATAAAGATTTTATTCAGAGCTGTTATATAAAAGAAGGTGATGCCTACCGCGTCAGAACCGATCTAAAAGCTTCCGAGGTAAAACGCCTCAAGCTTCTGGCCAGGGCCATCAAGAAAAACAGAAAGATGGCGGTAAATGTGCTCCCCCTGGGGATTGCGGCTATTGTAATTGCCGGCCTTGTTGTTTTCTTTGCGGTTTTTGCCAACCCCCTTTTGGAAAAAGCCCTGGAAACAGGCCTTGAGGCAATCTTCGAGGCAAAAGTCGAAGCGGACAATTTCCGCCTGAGTGTTTTTAAGTTTGAGATTGGCCTTTCCGGCCTGGCAATTGCCGATCGGGACAGCCCCATGAAAAACCTCATTCAATTTGATCGTATGGCCGTGCGCCTTAGGCCTAACGCGGTGCTGCGGGGCAAGGTTTATGTAGAAGAAATCCGCGCGGACCGTATACGCTTTGGCGCCGACCGGACCGTGTCCGGCGCGCTGCCCGACAAGCCCGCCAAAGTAAAACCCAAAAGACCAAAGGCCGAAATTCCGCCTCTTGTTGATCTTAAAAACTTCGACGCCATAGCGCTTTTAAATCGGGAGTTTGACAAACTCCAAACTCCCAAATTGTACGGGGCGGCGAAAGACGTTTTTGAGGCATCCAAAGCAAAATGGGAAGCCCGGGCGGATGCCGTCCGAAATCGCGCGGGGCAGCTTCGCGACGAGGCCAGGCCCCTGCTTGCCCTCAACATAAACGACTTTAAAACCCTGGATGTGGAAACTGTTTCCCGTATAAGGACAACGGTTGAACAAATCAATTCTCTGGTGGACACCGTCCAGGACACGGCCGGCGATGTAAACGGCATTGTGGTTTCCGTACAGGATGATTTTAACACTGCGGTAAGTTTGGTGCAGGACGCAAAAAATTCCTTTACCGGCGATATCAATCACCTGAAATCTTACGTTGATCTTTCTTCGGGCGCGGCTATGGAAGCGGTGGAGCCGGTGATAAAAGACATTATGACCGACACGGCGCTGACCTATCTTTCCTACGGAGAGCGGGCTCTTGAAATACTGGAAAAGGTAAAGGCCATCCAGACCCAGCTTCCCAGGTCGTCCAGGGCCGAAAAGCCCAAGGCCCAAAAATTTCAGGGGAGGGATGTGGTATTCCCTACGCGAAGCTACCCGAGGTTTTACCTGGGAACCCTGGCAAGTGATGTGTTTACCCCCAATGACTGGCACTGGGGCTTTGAACTTACCGGGGTCAGTTCCGATCCGGATCTTTCCGGCGTTCCAACAACCCTTGCCCTCTCTCTGGAAGAAGCCGGGGACGGTCTAAACCGTACCGCCAGTTTTAACGGCATGGCCGACTTCCGCTCCAATGCCGGAGAGCGTTTTGACGCGCAAGTTTCCGGCGGCGGTTTTCCTGTGGACATTAGCGCGGAGCTTTCCAAAATCGGCATTGGCGGTTTTGCCGGAAACGCTTCTTTTAGAATGGGGCTTTCGGGCCGGAGTGATAAAAGCTTCGCGGGCAGCGGGGCCGTTTCCCTGGCCCAGGCCCGAATTATTAAGGCCGGTAATACAATTACGGAAGCAATAAGTGAAGCTTTAGGCGAAGTTCCTTCCCTGGATTTGGGGCTTGATTATAAGCATAATAGTTCGGCGGAGGATGAATTTTCCGTAAGCACCAACATTGGCGATATTGTAATGGCATCACTTAAAAAGATTGCCAATCAGTATATGGAAAAAGCCCTGGCGGAACTGGAGCGGGCTCTGAACGAAAAACTTGCTTCCTATATAGACGGGGCCCAAGTGAGCCGCGCCGATCTGGACAACTTTATCAAAATTGTGCGGGGGGACAAAGAGGCGGTTGACGGGCTTAAGAATGCCCTTAACAGCAAGAAAGACGAGTTTGAAAAGAGGCTTAAGGCGGCCGCCGAGGATGCCGCAAAGCAGGTAGTTGATGACGCAAAAGCCCAGACCGAGCAGGCGATAAAAGACGTGCTCCAGGGCAAGACGCCCGGATTTGAAGCGCCCAAAGTTCCAAGCCTGCCCTTTAAGCGCTAATGCGAGACAGCCCCAACTCTATTGAATCGGCCTGTCCAATCCCTCTATGCGGAGGGCATTAAGCTGATCCTGCGCCCGCTTTTTCACATCCGAACGGAAGTCGGGGAAGCGGGCAATTTGGGTTAAAAGCAAAATGCCGTCGGCGGCAAGGGGCGGGCCCGAAAAACGGCACAGGGCCGCAATGGAGTCCGATGCCGAAAGCAGAGTCTGTGAATCCCTGTTTGCGTTGTCCCGTGAAAGCAGGAACGAATAGGCTTGTACCGCTTCCCCTTTGGGATCAACGCCAATTCTGCCTATGGCCTCGCAGCACGCGGACTTTATCGACGGTTCGGGGTCGCGGTTGTAAATGGTTACCAGGAAGCGTATGGTCTCCCTGGAGCCCATGCGGGCCAAAAGGCGCAGGAATTCTATGCGCTGGGGAACTTTTATGGGCGCCCGTACCAGGGAACCACGGGGGTTATTCAAAAAATAACCAATCATCTCCATAAGGTAAGCAACGTAAAGGGGCTCGTTTTCCCCTACATTGCCCTGGGAGGTTGCCCTCTCTATCTCTTCGGCCATCTGCTTGACATGTGATTCGTCAAACCGGTCATCTCTCCGTGCCCAGGGCGAAGGCGGCGGGTTCCCCAGGCCGTAAGTGCCTTCGGGCTCGGGACCGTACATGGAGCGGGGCAGATTACGCGACTGGTTATCAATCTTATAGGTTCTAATGATATTGTCCCGGCCGCTGGAGTATATCTGGCCTTCGTTAGAGAGGGCGCTTACCGCCGTTGTTTCGGGGTAGCGGAAAAGCCTTCTCCGCCTGCCGCCTGATGTAAAGGCTGTTACGCCGTTACGGGTCATGACAAAGATGCCCCGCTCATCAAAAGTCATCGCCGTGTTAAAGGCGTTAAGGTTGGCGCTTCCCTTTTCGGCAGTAGTTTCATGGCTGTTACCTGTCCAGGCCATGCGGCCCGCGGGATTAACCAAAAATACGCGGCCGTCTTTTATGGTTACCGCCGCCTCCCCCTGATGGCCCGCGGCCGAAACCGGCGAGGCAGGCAGCCGGGCCAGGCGGTTCCGTACAAGGGCATCGGTATTGCCGGATAAATCAAGCTTGATATACTCTGCCTCGCCTGACTGGTAAAGCAAAAGGTAACTGTTGCCGGGCGTGTGAATTCCCGGGGACGCCCCGGCTTCCAGAAGCGGGACAATGATAGCCGGCTGGTTTTCCAGCCGTACCCGGGCAACGGCGCCCAGGTGGTTTACCCGGATAAAGTCTCGGTTTTCGAGGTATGTGGCAATCCCTCCGGCATGATCCAGCACAGGCGGCATAGCCACCGGACTCCCCAGGTTTGTCGTCCACAGGGGAAGGCCCGAGGCGGTTCTGCAAATGAGCAGGGATTCCACAGGAATAAAAAGCCTGCCGTCCCAGCCTATCACCGCGGGGAACGACATGGGCTTTCCCAGATTGATGCGCCAAAGCTCACGGCCAACGCGATTTACCGCCATAAAATCCCCTGCCATATTGCTGACATAGGTGGTCCCTTCGGGGGATCGGGAGGTATGCGGGCTTACTTCGCCCCGGGGGTCAAAGCTCCACAGCGCCGTGCCATACATACTCCAGGATTTGATGCTTCCGGATTGGCACGCTATCACCACAGATTCGGCCTGTAAAAAAGGCTGGCCCTGGACAGTATCATTTATTTCCTGTTCCCATAGGGGGGCGGAGCTTACCTCTACATCACGGGGATTAATTCTGGAACTTGCGTTTCCTCTGCTCTGCGCCCACAGGGAAAACGCGCAGCACGATAAAACAAAAACCAGGACAATTTTTTTTCTCATAAACACTCCTTTTTAAAATGGAGGCTAAAATCATAGACAGTCCGGGAGGCTGCCCGAAAAGTAACCGGCTTCCCGGACAGCCCACGAAAGGTTGCGGGGCTGTCGAAAATTAGGTTTATTGGACATTTCTTCATTGTAATTTTGTAAATCGCGTATACGAGATCGTTTGAGAACTGTCAACATTTTCCCCGCAGGTAAACCCCGAGGCGACCAGCTCGAAAAGGCTTTTATCTTCATTAAAATTCAAATTCAGCCTGGTAAAATTAACAGCAATATACTTGGGCAGGGCATCCTTTAGGTTAAGATTGAGGGTAACAAAGCCGTCTACGCTTTTTCCCCGTACTGTACGCCGGGCATGCCCCCAATAGGAATAAGTTCCGCTGCCAAAACCCTGATACCTGAGGGATTTGTCCCCCCGGCGTTCCCAGGTGTCATACTGTTCCGCGTTTACCGTTCTATTCGAACGGAATTCCAGGATACAGGTCAGGGGGCCGTCCGGAATATCAATCACAGCCCGCCACTTTCCCAAAAGATAGTTGGGGAAGGGTATGTTTTCCGTTACCTGGGCGGCAAAATCAAACAGCTTTCCCATAAGGGCGGCGGGGGTTTCGGCGCTTTCTTTTGAGGTATTTAGGGATTTACCGGTTTTGGCGTTAAATGTTTCCGCGGTAAGAATCATCCCTTTGTCGCCGCGTTCAAGTTTGCCTTTTATGTGGTAATCGGCGCTGTCCGCCAGGGCCCCACTTACAATGTTAAAAGTTCCCCAGGATTGGAGCTCCTCTGTAAGGCCGGCAGTAACAGACAAGGCATCATCCTGGGTAATTCCATTGCCGGAAAATTCAAAGGCAAAAACCGCCACCGAAACCTGGCGCTGTGAATGGGCGGTCAGGGCTGCGCAAAAAAAAGCCAAACCAAAAAATATCTTTTTCATGATCCAATTATAATACTTATAACACTTTTTTGTCGTGTCAAGAACAAGCTGAGCTTTCGTTTAATCATTTCTTATCTGAACAAGGCCGTAAGGCCTTGACAGAAGGCGTGAATAATATTATAATGTTATAACAACTAAGACGGGAATCCGGGCATGACCGCCGGGCCGCGAGTTCTTTGCCGTATAAAAGAGGAGATGATGAAAAAGAAGTTTGTTTTTATCGGAGCCGGTTCCCTTGAGTTTACCCAGGGGCTTGCCAGGGATATCCTGAGTTTTGACAGCTTTAGGGATGCCGAATTCCACCTGGTGGATATTCATGAAGGCCGGCTGGGGTACGCCGCCAAATCCCTTGAAAAGCTGATTAAGGCCGGCGCTTACGGCGCCACCGTTCACGCCACTACAGACAGAAAAAAGGCCCTCTCCGGGGCGGACGGGGTGCTTGTCACCATACTCCAGGGCGGGGTGGATGTGTGGCGCCACGACATCGAAATACCGAAAAAATTCGGCGTGGATATCAACGTGGGGGATACCCGGGGCCCCTCGGGGATCTTCCGCTTTCTCCGTACCGCCCCGGTGATGCTTGACATCATCCGGGATGTGGAACAGTTCTGTCCCGGCGCGGTGGTGCTGAATTATACCAACCCAATGGCCCTGCTCTGCAGCTATCTCCAAAAACAAAGCAGGGTAAACATTACCGGCCTTTGCCACAGCGTACAGGGGACCGCCGCCACGCTGGCCCGCTGGCTGGGAGCCGATCCAAAAGACATCTGGTATCTGTGCGCGGGCATCAACCATCAGGCTTTTTATCTTGAATATAAATGGAAGGGGAAGGACGCCTATCCCCTTTTGCGGGAGGCGGTGCTTAACAAAAAAGAAATTTACAACGAAGAGCCGGTGCGGAACGAAATGTTCCTCAGCCTTGGCTGCTATCCCACCGAATCCTCAGGCCATAATTCGGAATACAACCCCTGGTTTCGCAAGCGGTCCGACTTAATCGAAAAGTATTGTACCCACGGTACGGGCTGGAACCCCGGCGTCTACGCTTACATCCTCAACGAATATATGGAAAAAGAAAAGACCTGGGAGGCTGAATTCAAAAAAAGGCTGGAATCCACGGAGGTGGATCTCAAGCGGGGTGAGGAATACGCCGCCAGCATTTTCAACGCCATTTTCGGGGATCATACTCCTTTTGAATTCAACGGCAACCTCCCCAATACGGGGCTTATTGATAACCTGCCCCCCCTGGCCTGCGTGGAAGTTCCGGCCCTGGCTTCCGGGGCGGGGATTAGGCCCTTTCATGTGGGCCCCCTGCCGGATCATCTGGCCATTCTGGTCAATACGTCAAGCCGCTGCGAAGAGCTTGCCATTGCGGGCGCAATCGAAGGAAACGCCGAGAAGATATTCCGGGCCATCCTTTTTGATCCCCTGACGGCCAGTGTGCTTTCCATGGCGGAAATCCGCGATATGACCAGGGCGATGTTTGAGAAAAATAAACCGTTTCTGGCTTATTTTAAGAGTTTATCAATTTAGTATGGAGGAAAAGATGAAAAAGCACAGGCTTTTAGCGGCGGTTCTGGCAATCATTGCTGTTACGGTGATTGTTACAGGATGTTCAAAGAAAAAAGAGGGAGCTTCAGGCAGCGTGAAGGTCCTGCGGCTCTGGACCCACCAGAATGTGCCCTGGAATGAATCCAACGAGCGTCTGGCCGCGGGGTTTATGAAGGAAAACCCCGATGTTAAAATTGAGATCGAAGCCTTCCCCTACGATGACTTTGAGCAAAAGACCCAGACCGCTCTGGCTTCCAGGACGGGCGGCGCCGACATCTTTGAACTTTGGGGCGGCTGGATCCTGGATTTCGCCCCCTCAGGCGCTTTGTCCCCGGCGCCGGATTACCTGATCGACGAAATCAAAAACGACTGCTACGATCCGGTGCTCAAAGGGGTTCAGTACAACGGGAAATACTACGGCGTTCCCATAGAGTTCAACCAGGAGGGTGGAGGGCTTCTGGTTCTAAAGCCCTGGTTTGAGGAACACGGCGTGGCCTATCCCGCCACCTGGGATGAGATGATTGATATAGCCCGAAAGAACCGGATTTACCGGAACGGCCAATTCGAGATGAAGGGCTGGAATTTCGTCAGCAACGATACTCTGCTCTTTACCTACACCGCCATGATCGTTTCCAAGGGCGGCAATTACCTTGAAAACGACGGACACAGGTTCAATTTTGAAACCCCCGTTGCCAAGGAAGCCCTTCAGACCCTGGTAAATTACGTTACGGCAGACCATCTTACCGACATCAGCACCTTTCTCGGTTCAGGTTTCGATAATGAATACGAAGTCTTCCTCGGGACCGGCCTTATGGCGCCCCGCGGCTTCTGGACCATAGCCGAGGGAAAGGAAATGTACGGCGTTGAGTGGGGCAGGGATTTTGACTATATAGGCCTTCCGTTTTACGGGCCGGAGAAAAAATGGGTTGCCGAGACGGGCTGGAGCCAGGCTGTTAATGCCGGAACCCAATACCCCGAGGAATGCTGGAAATTTGTGGAGTATTGCCACAGGACCGAAAACCTTATACAGATGGCTATCGACCGCGGCATGATTCCTCCCCAGAAAGCGGCCGCAACCAGCTCCGCGTACCTGAGCGCCCTGCCGTATGCCAAATACGTGGTTGACGTTCTGGACGGCGCCCGGCATATAGGGTATATAAACACCGATATAATGAAAACCGCGCTGGCCAACGTATTTGTGGATATGGTACAGAACGGTGTTTCTGTGGATGCCGCGGTTAAAAGGCTGACTGACGAATGTAACGAAAACGCCTTGTAAAACCAGGCTGAAAAGAAACCGGGGAGGAAGCTATGAAAAGTCATAAGTTTGTCATTTTGGTGCTGGCCCCGGTTTTTATTATCATTGCAACCTTTCAGATTATCCCCATCTTTTTAGGGCTGGGGATTTCCCTCTTTGATTACAGCCCCCTGAATGCACACAATACCTTTGTGGGTTTTTCCAATTTCACCAGGCTGTTTAAGGATCCAATCTTTTACAAGGCCCTCGCTCATACCCTTTATTTTGGGGTATTTGCCACGGGGATAAACCTGGTTCTTACCCTGTTCATCGCCCAGATAATCAGCTCGTTCAAGAGCAATAGAATACGGTCGGGTTTTAGGGTGATTTTTTTCATGCCCTGCGTGGCGCCTCTGGCGGCCACAGGTCTTGTGTGGAGAGTAATGTTCGATCAGCGGGTCGGCGTTATTAACGGCATCCTGGGCAAGCTTTTTGGAATGACCCCGCGGGCCTGGCTTGGTGAAGCGGGGACGGTGCTGCCGGCGATTATTGTTTTTTCCCTCTGGGCCGACATCGGGTATAATATCATCCTGTTCTGCGCCGGCATTGACGGCATCCCCAGGGATTTTTACGAAGCCGCAGTAATTGACGGCGCGGGGCCGGTCTCCCGCTTTTTTAGGATCACCCTTCCGCTCCTGGCAAGGACCACCTGTTTTGTCCTTGCCATGACCATGATTTTTTACTTCCAGTCCTTTGCGCAGTTTGACATAATGCAGCGGGATTTGGGGGGGCCCAATGACATAGGGCTGGTGCTGTCTCTTTTTATATACCGCACCGCCTTCAGGTATAAGAACATGGGCTATGCTTCGGCTATTTCCCTGGGGCTTTTCCTGGTGATTATGGTGTTTACCATAATTTCCCAGAAACTCAATAAAGCCGATTGGGGGTATTAAGATGACCGGGCGGAAATCTATCCCAATCCATTATCTGTTTCTTATCGTCTTTGGGGCCTTTTTTGTCTTTATTATGGTCATGCCCTATGTGTGGATGCTGCTTAACACCTTCAAGCGGACCCAGGAACTGCTGCGGAACCCCTTTAAAATGCTGCCGCTTAACTGGACCCTGTCGAGTTACGTTACGGTATTTAAGCGGACGCCCTTTTTTAGCTGGTTCAAAAACAGTGTTATCACAACCGTTTCGGTTACGTCTATCGTTCTTTTTTCCAGTTCTATCGCCGGTTTTGTTTTTGCCAAATTTAAATTTCCCGGACGTACTTTGCTGTTCTGGGTAATTCTGGCTTCCATGATGGTTCCTTTTCAGACCATCATGATTCCGAATTTTCTTATTGTGAACCACATCGGCCTTTACAATACCCTTTTTGCCCTGATTGTTCCCAACATGGTTTCGGGCTTCGGCATATTCCTCTGCCGCCAGTTCTGCGAGGGCATCCCCGACAGCCTCTGGGAAGCCGCCCTTATAGACGGGGCGTCGAACCTTAGCATCTATCTGAACATCATCGTACCCCTCTTGCGGCCCTGCCTGGCGGCCCTGGCCATCTTTAGCTTCCTTGGTACCTGGAATGAATATCTTCAGCCCCTGATAATGCTGGAAAACGTAAAGAACATGACCCTGCCCATAGCCCTTGCCTATTTTACCAACGGGCCCCATATCATGGATATTTCAGCCTGCCTTGCCGCCGCGGCGCTCATCATGATTCCGGTAACGGTTGTGTTTCTCCTCTTCCAAAAGCATTTTATCAAAGGCGCCGCCATTTCAGGAATGAAATAAGTATAAAATCCATATAAAAAACTCTTGACAAAGGGGCAAAATAGTTTATAATATTATAACAACATTATGTTATTATAACTTAATGGCATGGACAGGAGCCAAAATGTTTACGGAGGTTATATATGAAAAAAGGGATTTTAGCTTTTTTTACGGCGGCCATTGTGGTTTTAGCCGCGCTGATGGTTTCCTGCGGCGAGGGGGACACAGATTACATTAATGTTTACCCGGCTGACTACTATGTACCGGGAGAAAAGATCCCGGCAGATCTTGTGCCGCAGGCCCTTGACTATACCGAAAATCCTGTTGATATTCCCAATCCTGACAGGGGTTTTTACAGGGCTAACGACGGGCTTGTAGTACCGGTTACCGGTTTAGAATCAGGTATTAACACTACGGTTAATGTCGGAACTAATCCGGTTACAATAGGAGGCGGCGGGGTTACGGCCAATACCAGAGTCAGCCACATGTATTTTGACTTGAGGCGCTTTTCCGGCAACGCGTTCATAGAACGGCCCAATCCCAGATATAATGGGAACGGTGTAGGCAATACTATGTCAATTGAAGAATATATTAGGGATATTGTTCCTAATGTAGCGAGAGGAACGAATCAAGCCTTAACGCCTGCCGCCATTAAATATATACGGGACAGATTTCAACAGGTAAGAGATGGTAAGGGAGTTTCCCTTGCGCGCTTTAACTACGACGGAGCAGGCTGGTCCTGGGTTGAATTTGAAAGTGATATTAGCGGTTACGTTGACCGGAGCATACAGGATATTGAACCGCCTAAGGAAACATTACTGCAGCATATTTCTCAATTAAAACCCATCTTTCATGAATACGAAGACGTCATAATGGCGGTTGACGGAGGTTTCTTCGGCCCGTGGGGCGAAATGCACTCAACAACTTTTGGCACAAGCGCCGACGCCTACGCCTGGCTTTTGGATGCGCTCCTGGATGCGGTACCCGCATCGCGTTCGATTATAGTACATGCCGGCGCATTCCTGTCATGGTATAACAATTATTACGGAACCGGTTATAGCTTTGCTGATATTGACACCATGCCGGCGCCGCAGCCGGGAACCCCGGAGGCGCGTTTCGGTTTTTTCAACGATAGTTATGCCTATGGTGAGGACGAAGGCGACAACTATCCTGATGACTGGGGTTCGCTTTCCGAAGGGGCCGGCTGGCTTGGGATCGGAGATGAGGATGATTATGACCGGGGCAAAGTTATGACCTGGATCAGAAAACAAAACAATTTCTATGGCGGCGAAGCCCAAGGCGATGAGACCCTTTGGAATACCTATCCCTTTGTTGCCTGGGAAGCCTCTTATGCCCAAACAGTTTACCTGAATGCGGATTATGAAGAGGACGTTCATGAGCGGTGGAAGGACTTTATCTATACTGAAACAGCCGTCACTGCGCCGATGGCGAACTCGTACCCGGAACCAAATAAAGCCGCTGTCTTTGATCCGGTATATAACGGCAAAAACGGATTGGAATTCTGGCGCGACAGGCTGGGTTACCGCTTGGTGCTGCGTGAGGCCAGGGCAAGCGCAAGTGTAACGAAGGACGGCACTTTGTGGTTCGCCGGGAAGATCCAAAATGTCGGCTTTGGTAATGTTGTGAACAGGAAAAATGTGTATGTAATATTGAAGAACAAGGATACGTCGGCGGTCTATACGGCGCTTACAAACGTTGACGCAAGGAATTGGCGGCCCGATCCGGACAATAGGCCAACCAATACGGCCGCGTACCGTAACTTGATTTTCAAAGTTACTATGAGAACATTTGGCAGTGTACCCGCCGGTGATTATGACGTTTACCTGAAGATTCAGGATCCCAAAGAATTGAGCGTTAACAAACGTTGTATACAGTTTGCGAACAATGGCAGCATTTGGGATGCGGATTTGGGGGCAAACCTGATTTGTTCAACGACAGTCAGGTAAGAACTAGGGACACGCTGAAAAACCCGATGCTTTTCATCGTGTCCACGAACCTACGGCTCGATGTATTTGCTCATTTTATTGCGTAAATACTTCATTAAAGTAGCATCAAAAAACGCTCGATGGCGTTTTTTGGTGCTTCCCTAGCTTTTCATTTCCACCGTATAGGTGAAAAAGTCGCCTCTGACAATGGAAACGCAATATTCAATAATACGGGGGCCGTCAAAGGTCGTCCGTTCGATATGGATGATAGGCTGTCCGGCCTTGAGTTTCATTTGCTTCGCCTCGTAAGGGTGTATGGCATCGGCCCGGAATTTTTCTATGATCCGTTGGGGGTTGACCCCCAGGCCGCGCATGGAATTGTAAAGCCCTTTTCCAATGGTATCCTTTTCATTGAGGCGGGGACAGAGGCTGTGGGGAATGTAAGAAGTTTCCACCGCGTAGGCGGTCTCGTCCACGCTCCGCAGCCTTAAGATCCTGAAAATTTTTTCATTTTTGCCCATGGAGAGGCGTTCGGCGATAGCGTCGCCAGCCTGTTCAACCGTAAAAGAAAGCATTTTTACATGTTCTTTTTTGCCTTTTTGCAGCAGGGCTTCACTAAAGGAATAAAATTTGGAAAGTTTCTGCTCAAAACTAATGCTTGCCACAAAAGTTCCCTTGCCCTGGAAACGGACCAGATATCCTTCATGGACAAGTTCCTCAATGGCTTTGCGGACTGTGATGCGGCTTATTTTATAAAGTGTACAGAGTTCCGTTTCAGAGGGAATTTTCTGGCCGTTCTTCCATTCGCCGTTCTGGATCTTCTGTAACAGTTTTTCTTTTAACTGATAATAGAGGGAAAGGGGTTTTGTCCTGTCAAAATTCAGATCATCCACGGCTATAGGTACTTTTTTCCAAAAAGATTATAATATGAGACTGCTCCATCGAACCTCCGGTTCGCCTTCAGCTTTTGGAACAGGCTCATATTATAGTATTGTAACAAGGTTAACGCAAGGGGCCGGGTTGACATTTTCCTTCATTGGTGGTAATATTGTCATAACGTTATTATCATCTGGGGTAAAACCATGAAAACCTGTAAAATTTTTTACGAACTGGACGAGGCTTTTTTTAAGTCAAAAAATTCCTTCTCCACGGCATCGGAAATTTCCCGGCAGCCGGATCTCTGGAGGGACCTCTGCGGTATCCTGGAGGCCAGGAAGGCTGAGATTGTCTCTTTTTTAGAAAGAATCGGGAATCTCCAAAACATGCGAATAATCCTTACCGGGGCGGGCAGTTCCGCCCACATAGGAGAAACGCTGTCCTTTATCATCGGCAAGACGTCAAAGATCCGGTGTGAGGCTATCGCCACCACGGACATTGTTTCATCCCCCCGCTCGGTATTGTTCCCCAACGTACCGACCTTATTGGTTTCCTTTGCCCGCTCCGGCAGCAGCCCGGAATCGACGGGGGCAGTACAATATGCCCGTAGTATCGTAAAGGATCTATGGGAACTCGCCCTTGTCTGTGACGGCGCCAGTGCCCTGGCCAAACTTACTTCGGAATCGCCCAAAAGCATGACCCTGGTTATGCCCGAGGGGAGCAATGACAACGGCTTTGCCATGACCAGCAGCGTGAGCTGTATGCTGCTCTCTTGTTTTGCTTTTTTTAATTCCGCAAGGCTGGAAGAAATTCGCGCGGATATAGTTCGCCTTTCGGATATGATCGAAAAAGAAGCCTCGCGATTAACCGGGATTTCCCGCCGCTGGGCTGAAAAAAATTATGAGCGTCTTATTGTCATCGGAAGCGGATGCTGCAAGGGTATTGCCAAGGAAGCCGCCCTTAAATCCATGGAACTCACCGCCGGTACGGTCAATACTAATTACGAAAGTTCCCTGGGGTTTAGGCACGGGCCCAAGGCGGTGATCAAGGACAATACCCTGACAATTCACCTTGTTTCTCCCGATCCCTTAAGCGCCAAATACGATCTGGATCTTGTCAGGGAAATCAGCAGGCAGAAAAAAGGCAACAGGATAATCGCCCTAAGTACCGATGCCCTTGCGGTTGAGACTGATGAAAATCTGGTAATTCCGGCGCTAAACCGCGGCGCGGACGGTGAACTTTATTTTGGGATCTCCTGTTTGGTATTCTGTCAGCTTCTGGCGATGTTCAAATCCATAAGCCTTGGCCTGCCCACGGATAATCCCGTTCCTACAGGTGAATTGACAAGGGTGGTTTCGGGCGTTACGTTGTATGATCTTGACAGTTAGGGCTGAAACACGCGGCCTGGTGTTTTTCAGCGTCGCTTTAAGCGGGGGCGGAAAATATGGAAGGGCGTTTTTTAAATAAGGGAGTTTGTTCCAAAACCCGG
>JAIRLQ010000166.1 GCA_031259345.1 Treponema sp. | reverse complement strand
AAAAAAAAGATTGACAGCCGGGAAAAGTCATGATATACATTGATTAATAAACTTTATTTATTAATTGCCAGGGTGAGGAAATGCAGAAAGTTACCGGCAAGCCGCAGATACTGAAAAAGTTCAATTCCTCGATGATTGAGCAGACGATCTACGAGCATGGCCCGCTCTCAAAACCTGAGCTGGTAAAACTCACCAGCCTGAGCCTCCCGACGGTAGGGAAACTGGTAAACGATCTGGAAAAAAACAAACGGCTTTGCCGGGCCGGCTATACGGAAAAGGGCGCCGGACGCAAGGCCATTCTCTATGAAACAAACCGCAATTCCGGGTGTCTCCTCGTTGTTTATTACTATTCCGGGGGCCAGTTCCGTTGCCGCATCGTCGATATGTTGAACAACACCCTGTACGAAGAAATTTTCTCCGTGGATACCGGCAGTTCCGAGGCCGCGACGGCTTCAACGTTGAAAGCCATCGATTCGATGATGACCCGGGCGCCGGCAAAAGTTAAGGCGATTGGCGTCGGCTTGCCCGGCGTGGTAAAACCGGATGGCTGCCTTCAGAGTATCCCGCAGTTCAGGTGCTGGGAGGGGTTCAATCTGCAAAGGCTTCTGGCCGCCCGGTATAAAATCGCCGTTTGTGTGGAAAACGTCACGAAACTTCTTGTAGTTGGTTACTATCACACGGTTCTAAAAGATAAAAAAGATAACCTTGTGTATATTTATATCGGGAACGGTATCTGTTCAGGTCTTATTATCAATAAAGAGCTTTACCGGGGATCGATAGGTTCTTCCGGGGAAATCGGCTTTATGATCTCCCCCGGCGGCCGGAATCAGCCCCGGACTTACAGCGTCTCAAGCGGTTACATGGAAACCCATCTTGGCAAACTCGTAGACTATAACCGCGGGGTTCTCCGGCAGGGGGGTACCAAGGCCCGGCGGGAGGAATTCGTCGATATTATGTGCATGATCGCGGCCAACCACGTGGCCATACTCAACCCGGAAGTTATTGTGTTCGGCGGCCCTGCCTTTAGCGATTCTTTGATCGACAGTGTCAGCCGGCGTATGTCCCGTTACATACCCGCCGAATTAATGCCGCAGATTGTACACGACGCCAGCGACAACACGGGCATTGAGGGATTAATATTAACCTGCCGGAGCAGCATTACCGTGGAGATGCACCTGGTACAAAACAGCGGTCAGATACGGCGCAGGGCCGTGTAAAAGGATATGGTGTCATGGAAAAAACACTATTAGAAATAAAAAATATTTCAAAATCCTTTCCTGGGGTAAAAGCCCTGAACAATGTGAGTCTTTCCGTCAAACACGGCCAGGTATTGGCCCTTGTCGGAGAGAACGGCGCCGGGAAATCCACACTGATGAAAATTCTCTCCGGCGTGTACGAGATGAATGAGGGACAGATACTGCTGGAAGGAAAACCGGTGGATCTGGGCAGCCCGCTTAAGTCCCAGCAGATCGGTATCAGTATTATCTATCAGGAATTGAATCTACTGCTCAACATGAATATTGCGGAAAATATTTTTTTGGGCCGTGAACAGAAACGGAATGGGGCTTTTGGAGAATTTGTCGACAAAAGGATGATGCATAAAAAAGCACGGGAACTGCTTGACCGGGTGGGTCTTGATGTGGATACCGCTACCCTGGTGGGCCGGTTGTCCACTGCCCAGAAGCAGATGGTAGAGGTCGCCAAGTCCTTGTCCTTCAACGCAAAACTTATCATCATGGATGAGCCTACATCGTCTTTAACGGACAAGGAAACAGAGATTCTGTTTAGTATTATTCGCGCCCTTCGTTCCCAGGGCGTATCGATAATTTTTATTACCCACCGGCTGCGGGAAATATTTGAGATCGCCGATGAGATCGCCATCATGCGGGACGGGGAGATGATCGAGGTCAAGAAGGCCAATGAGACCAACGAGAGCGATGTGATCAGCGGCATGGTGGGCAGGAGTATTGACGATATATTTTACAAACAGAAGGCCCCTATTGGAGACGTGATTCTGGATGTAAGGGGCCTTTCTACCCGCGCCTTTCTTAAAGACATTAACTTTACGCTGAGAAAAGGCGAGATTCTGGGGTTTGCCGGCCTTGTAGGGGCCGGACGTAGCGAAGTGGTTCGCGCGGTCTTTGGCATTGACCGGAGGGAGGCCGGAGAAATTTACATTGACGGTAAAATGACAAAGATCAATAATACTGTTGACGCCCTGCGAAGCGGCATTGGTTTTGTTCCGGAAGACCGGAAAGAACAGGCCCTTATTCTGCGCATGAATGTGCGGTCCAATATTTCTCTGGCCGCTTTGCCCGCTATGAAGAAACGCCTTTTTATTGACAAGCAAAAGGAAGCTGCCGTAGCGGAGAATTATATTAACAAACTGCAAATAAAAACCCCATCGGACAGGCAGACAGTCTACAATCTTTCCGGCGGGAATCAGCAAAAAGTTGTTATTGGTAAATGGATGGAAACCTCTCCCAGGGTACTTATCCTTGATGAACCTACCAGGGGGATAGATGTTAAAACAAAGAAAGAAATATATATGCTAATGTCCAATTTGGCGAATCAGGGAGTGGCTATTATCATGATATCGTCGGAACTGCCCGAGATAATCGGTATGTCCGACAGGATTGTCGTTATGCACGAGGGTCGTATTAAGGGTGAGATATCCGGCGGAAATGTGACGCAGGAAGCCATTATGAAAATGGCCCTTGCATAAAACCCGATTATCAAGGAGGCGGGAATGTCGGTAAAAACTGCTGTTTTGAAAAAAGGCGATGTTGTTAAGGCGATAACTATGCTGCCGTCTTTTACTATTCTCATGGTACTGGCCTTTATGTTGGTAGTAATGATGATAGTCAGTCCACCTTTCCGATCGATCAGCAATTTTCTGTCCGTGGTACGACTTTTTGTTCCCATCGCCGTAGCGGGGATCGGAGTCATGATGGTAATTATCACCGGGGGAATAGATCTTTCTCTTGGATCGATCTACGGGTTTGCCGGGGTAATAACCGCCCTGAGCATAACTCGTCTCGGTATTCCTTCCGCAATGGGGATCCTTGCCGGTTTGGCTGTTTCACTTGCCATTGGGCTGTCCAACGGTCTTCTCATTGTGGTGGTGCATCTGCCCCCCTTTATTGCTACTCTGGCAACCATGAGTATTGTACGGGGACTTTGCTATATCACCACCCGCGGTTATCCGGTGTCGGGGATATCCAAAGATTTCTTTTTTCTTGGACAGGGATATATTTTAAATGTTCCCACCCAGATCTGGATAATGATCGTTATCGCCATACTATTCGCTATATTCATGAGCGAGACCATAACAGGCCGCAGAATATACGCGCTGGGTGGGAATATGGAGGCTACCAGAATTTCCGGCATAAATACCCGTGCCCTTCTGGTTCTCGTATATACACTCTGCGGTCTGCTTGCGGGCCTTGCCGGGATTATCACCGCTTCCAAGCTTGGCATCGGACAGCCTACCAGCGGCTCCGGTTTCGAGATGGACGCCATTGCGGCTACCGTTATCGGCGGCACATCCCTTTCCGGCGGATTCGGGACCGTGCTGGGAACGGTTATCGGCGCCGCGATAATCGGCGTTTTGCGGAATGCTTTGGTTCTGTTGTCGGTAAATGCATACTGGCAGCAGTTAATCATAGGGTTCGTTATTTTATTTGCCGTTGCCGCTGATATGGCAAGTAAAAACCGGGCCAAAAAATAAATTCATTCAGAGGAGGAATGAAAATGAAAAAATTGACAGTAATTGCTGTTACGGTTCTGATCGGAATTGCGGTTCTTGCGTGTTCCGGCAAAAAAGAAACAAGCACGGCTCGCTCCGCGGAAAGTGAAATCGTCATTGCCGTAGTGCCTCAATCTCTGGCTAATCCGGTCTTCCTGCCCGCAAAGGCGGCGGCGGAACGGACCGGCAGGGAATTGGGCATCAAGGTTGAATGGATTGCGCCGGTAAGAGCGGAAGCGGCGGAACAGGTTGGGGTAATTGAAGGGCTTATAGAGCGGAAGGTTTCCGGTATTGCTATCAGTTGTAATACACCCGATGCCCTGGAAGGAGTATTGAAACGGGCAATTGCCGAGGGGATCAAGGTTTCAACCTACGACGCCGATTCCCCTGCCAGCGGCCGCGCGTTCTATGCCGGAACGGAAAATTATCAGGCAGGAGTGATCAGCGCCCAGCAGATGATAGAACTGTACAAAGATTCCGGGCTTGAAAAAGTGCGGATAGCCCAGCTTGAAGGCATTCCTGGGGCCTTTGATATTGAAGCCCGCAAACGGGGTTTCGCCGACACGATCAGGGGTACCAATCTTGAGGTGGTCTACTCAGGCCCCTGCGACGATGATGTGGATAAGTCAATTGACATTATCGAATCCTATACCAGGGCCAACGGCGACAACATTGACGCGTGGTTTATGTCCGGAGGCTGGCCTTACATAGTCAATCCTGACGCTACCCCCGAAGTCAACGCATGGAAGGCCAGATCACCCAACCACAAAGTGGTAACTCTGGATGTATTTCCCACTTCCATGGAATTCTTTGATCGCGGCCTTATTGATGTGGCGATAGGCCAGAACTTTGACGGCATGGGCGAGCTGAGTGTCCGCAACCTTTACAGGCTCATCAAAGGCGAAAGCGTTGAAGGCGCTGTCCAGACCGATGACGGACTTTTTATTGATTCAGGCGTTCAGATCATCAACGCCGGCAATTACAAAGAAATGATCCCCACCGAATAGATTTTCAAGGGGGCCTGTTAAGCGGACCTCCGTCCCAAACCGCGCCTGTCCTTTACGGTTCTTTCGGACAGGTTGCGGGTATGGAAAACTGTTTTGCGCGGGGCGTAGCTTGTATTTTCATTAAGGCCGTGTAAAAGGAGGAACCGTGAATTCCAGAGAACGGGTTTACAACAGACTCGCCGGCAAGCCTGTGGACAAGATTCCCAACCTGAATATCTATATGCACATTGTCGCCCGGGAAGCCGGCGCTTCCTACCGGGAATTTGTCCAGGACTACCGGAAACTGGCGGAGGGGAATCTAATCTGCGCCGAAAAATACGGGGCGGATCATGTCGGCGTAATTTCCGACCCCATGCGGGAGGCGTCCGCTTACGGCGCGGATGTGGTGTTTCCCGAAAACGGGGTTCCCTACGCGAGGCGGCCGCTCATCACGGATGATTTCGACCTTTCGGCGGTGAAACGTTTTGACCCGCTGGAAAGCC
>JAIRLQ010000152.1 GCA_031259345.1 Treponema sp. | reverse complement strand
CTGGTAGAATCGATACCGTCCCTGCCGAACAGTCTTTCCACCTTGCCGCCCGCTTTGCTCCCCTGAAAAATAACCGACACAGCCTCCCGTTCCACCATTTCCGCCCAGGAGTTGCGAATGGCCAGACACTGCCCGGTCCTGAAGGTAAGAAACGCGTGGCAGGCGGCTTCCACATCGGTTATGCCGTTTGCCGCGTCGGGAATACCCCAGGGGCCCTTGAACGCCTTATCGCCCATAAAGTCATCGAAGGTACGGGCAAGCAGGAAGGCGGGCTCCGGGTAATCCATAAAATAGAGCGCCAGATCTATCATGTGGAGCAAATCGATAACAGGCCCCCCGCCCGACAGCGCCTTTGTTGTGAACCAGCCGCCGAAACCGGGAATACCCGCCCGCCTGATCCACCTGGCCTGCGCCGAATTGATCCGGCCCGTCTTGCCGCTTTTTATGTAGGCCTTCATCGCCTGGGATTCCGGCCGGGCGCGGTTATTGAAATCGAACATCAGCGTCTTGTTCGCTTTTTTGGAAGCGGCAAGCATCTCTTCCATTTCGCGGGCGTTTAAGGCCGGCGGTTTTTCACAGAAAACGTGCCTGCCCGCCGCAAGGGCTTCCAGCGTTATGGGGTGGTGGAACTTATTCGGCGTTACAACAGAGACGGCCTCTATGTCCTTCTCTTTCGCCAGCATGACGCCAAGCGAATCGTAGACCCTGGGAATACCGCGCGCCCTGGCAAACGCCTCCGCGCGTACCGTATTCATGTCGGCGACAGCCGCAACCTCGGCGCCCGCCAGACTAAAGCCGTCGTAATGATAATCCGCCATGCCGCCGGCGCCGACAATTCCCACTTTGATTGCCATAGGTAACTCCTTCATAGGTGATTCTTTTAATTCCTTTCATGTGTAAACTTAAGGGCACATGAAGATATAATTTACCGGTAATTTTAGAGATACCGTCCGGCCTTGTCAATAATACAGTGTAACTATCAGTAATTCTCAGTTTAGGCAAACAACGAAAGAAATTAACCACGACGAACCTTTCATTCGAACACACCGGGCCTTTGACCCGAAAACACCGCGAACAGTACAGCGTTACCCTGGTTCCTCTCCCTTCTTCCTGCCCCGCCTTCCTGTTTTCGCGCGGATAAACAAGGAAGATTCGGGTAAAATCGGGGCTGCCGGAACAAAAGTTCGCGGGGTTCGCGGCCTTTAAACTGAGAATTGTTGTATTAACACTAGATTTTTCTTTTTGAATACGGTAACATTACAGTATCTATATTATCAGGAGTGTTTATATGGCAAAAACAACAATTCCTTTACCCGGAGCCGTTCTAAAAGGTCTTCTTGATTCGTATCATATTTCTGTTGCGAAGATCTCCGAAGACATCGGCCTTAGCCCCTCTGCCGTCAGGCAGCTCGTCAATAATAAGCTGAAAATCAGTACTATTATTGCCTTCAAGCTTGCCAAGTACTTTGACAAAAAGCCCGAGTACTGGATCAATCTGCAGACCAATTATGAGATATCGCTGCTTCAGAAGGACGCGAGTGTGACGGCTTTGCTGAAGACCGTGCCTAAAGCCCAAAAGCAACCCGCCCCGAAAGCGGTCAAGCCCGCCCCGAAAGCGGTCAAGCCTGCCGCCGGAAAAGGATCGAAAGCCAAAGCCGCCGCCAAGCCTGCCGCCGCCAAGAAATCCGGGACCCCCCGTGCCGCCAAGCCGAAACCTGCCCCGGCCCCGAGTTTATAGTAGAGTCGCCGTAGAAGAGAAATCACTGGGGCTATGAAAGAAACACCCGCGTTTGACATTCGGCCCCAAAAGAAAAAATTCGGGGGTATTGGTTCTTTTTCGGAAATATACCGGCCCGATGCAAAGCCGTTGCGTTATTTGTGCGTATTGGCCCTGTTTGGCGTAGCTTTCGGGCTTTACAAGGGAATCCAGGACAACTACCTTGCCGAAATTGTACAAATAAGCGCCTTTGAACGGGGTATCGTTGAATTTTTCCGCGAAACCCCGGGACTACTTGTCATTCTTTTTCTTGCCGCTCTGTACCGCTTTTCGGACAGTAAAATCTTCAAAATCGGTATCTGGTGTATGGCCGCGGGCCTTGCCGGTCTTTTGGCCGCTGGCACCGGAAAAATCATCGTTGTCGTGTTTATGGTGGTCTTTAGCGTGGGTGAACACATTATTATGCCCGTAAGAAGCACCATAAGCCTGGACTTGGCCAAACAGAACCAGGGGGGAGCGTCCCTGGGAATCACCACAGCCATCAGCAATCTGGGAAATATTTTGGGCTATGTGATAGCCGCCGTCCTGTTTTTCTTGTTTACCCGCCTGGGATTCGGGCGGCTCAGCCTTATCCGCTTTAAATCGGTATTTTTGTTGGCGGTCCTGCTTATGGCCGGGGCGGCAATTACCGCAATGGCGCTGAAAGAAACCGCCCTTAAAACAAAACGGCGGCGCTTTTACTTTGCCGGAAAGTTCTTCAAATTTTACATGCTTGAGGTCTTTTACGGGGCCCGTAAGCAAATTTTTATTACCTTTGCCCCCTATGTGCTGATTCTGCACTACGGGGCCGACGCTTCGATAATTTCCACCCTGCTGGCCGTTTGCGCCGTATTCGGCTTTTTGTTAAGCCCGTTCATGGGCCGGCTCATCGACAGGGTAGGCTATAAAATCATCATGGTCGGGGATACCCTGATACTCATCGTGGTTTGTCTGCTTTACGGCTTTGCCCACCGTATATTCCCGGTTCACATTGCATTTGTCGTGGTTTGCGTTAATTTTGTGCTGGACTCGGTAATTTCCCTGGCAAGCATGGCCAGTAATGTTTATGTTCAGACTATTGCCGCGAATCAGGAAGAAATTACCGCCACCCTGTCCACCGGGGTATCCATCAACCATGTGATAAGTATTTTTATCGCACTCATGGGCGGCTGGCTCTGGAAAACTGTCGGTATAGAGGCGCTTTTTTCCATGTCCGCCGTGCTTGGGATTATCAATTCACTCTACGCCGCGTCAATTAAACCCGGCGAATCAGTCGAATCGGTCGATTCGAACAAGGTTGAAAAGAAGTGAAGGACCGGGTAGCGGATGTATCCCAGGCAGAAACCGTTTTCCGGATAATGTGCAATCCCCGCCTCAGGAAGGCGGCTGTGCGTTGTGTCAGGAAAATTTTTTACTATTTTTTCTATCTGCAATTCAAGGCCGCCTTCCTGCCCGGCCATATTCCGGTAACGCCGGTGGATCATCCATTGGACAGGGAAATTCCCTTTAATCCCCGCTGGGTAGGCGTTTATTTAGACTTTGTATCTTCCTGGGTACGTATGATTGGTTTTCTGATTGACCGTTTCGGCAGGAAGGCGGCGGCCCCGGCGCTGGATTTTATCGA
>JAIRLQ010000104.1 GCA_031259345.1 Treponema sp. | reverse complement strand
GCTGGCCCCTCTTTTTTGGCGAAAGGGCGGTTCCATAAGGAGGCGTCTTATATACGAGTCTTGTTTATTGGAGGATTATAGTATGGATAAGAAAACCGACTGGCTTCCTCATGTGAGGGAGGCCGTTTTGAAAATGGCGAAAAAGTGGTATACTATGTTGTGGGGGTGTCGACGCGCCCGTGGGTTCTGTCTGTGTGGCCGGTAATGCAAGGCTTTTAGCAAGGAGGACGATATGACGTAGCACGAGAGATTGGTTTTGCCCCCGTGTGGGGAAGTCGGACATTCGGTATACGGAATGGATACACGTATACAACAGATTAACTCAACGACACAACTATTAAGCCGCTGAGCCGTTATGCGGCATTGAAAACAAATCAAAGCGCATGACTTAAACTTATGAAGTCATAAGAAGGAGTAATCAAATGGCAAAGAAACGATTTTTTATGGGAACGCTGGCGGTTGCGCTGGCTTTCGGTTTGGCTCTGGCGGGGTGCCCCACAGAAGGCGAGGAGAACGGCGGCAACAACAGCGGTCCTCCCGGTCTCCCGACTGCAGGCAAACTGACTATCACGGGGCTTGAAGCGTATATCGGCAAACACGTCTTGGCGGTTTTTTTGGATGGTCAGGTAAGCTATTATGCCGGAGAAATGCTTCATAATAATCCTTATAACGTAACATCGGTACGACTCAGCGACGCTTCCTGTTTATACTAAAACTGTCGGCGAATCCGAATATAAGGGCTATACCGGAAGCCATGAGAACGGTCTATTTAGCGTATATGTGCAGGACGGTATATTTGATGCGAGCGTCATAGGATCTAAAGACCAAAGAGTAGGCGACGTTGTCGTAAAATTCACAGACGGTGTTGGGACGAAGGTGCTTGGAGAAAAGGTCGGTTGGGAAGACTATTGGGGGGAGGATTACTGGCATTAATCCCCGTAAACCTCCCCCACAGGGGGGTTCAAAGGGGCCCGGCGCGATGGGGTACCCACCCGCCGCGAAGGCCCGCCCGCCCGCCGCGAAGGGGCGCACGCCCGGCGCGTTGGGGCACCCGCCCGGCCCCCATAACGCTCCCGATTCCGGCAGAAGAGGCCTGCCTGCAGCAGTTGCGGAAACTCTTGAAATCATCGCCTTTTTGTAACTATTCAGGTGAGTGGGAAGTCCCCCCTCCCCATTTCAGATCTGCGGTCTTCCACGACCCCCGCCCCCTCCTCAGCGGAGGCCCGGCCCCCGCAACGCCCCTGATCCCGGCAGAAAAGGCCAGCCTGCGGCAGTTGCGGAAACTCTTGAAATCATCGCCTTTTTCACCATTTTTCACTCAACCGCCAATTGAAAATTTTCGTTATGTCCCATATAATATGACTGTTGGTTTTATGGGAGGGGTAATGTGTCCAAATACACAGGCATACAAAAAGAAGAAACCTTAAAAGGGCTTATATTCAAAGATTTTTTCGACAGGAAGAAATTTGGTTATGAGCCGAATATCGACAATATTGATTTTGTTATTACCAACGCGAAAACGCGGGGAGAATTGTTCGCGGAGGAAGGAAGCGGCGCATCCATTCATTACCTTTGGGCGGAATCAAAGAAGGGAGCGCGGGATGTTGAATCAATGCTAACGCAGTTGCTGCTCACCTGTAAAAAAACGTATGACAAAGCAGAGTATACGGCCCCACCGTTTATCGGCTGTTTCGACACGGAAAAAATCGCTTTTGTGCCGTTCCATGATATACTTCCCCTTTTCCATGAGAATGACATAAACTGGAACACCACACCCAGCAACCACGATGCGCCGGATTTTCAAAAAGTGCGTAGTAAAGTTATAAAACTCATTTTGACGAATCTTGCGGTTTACCGTTTTGACGATGACGACCGGGAAATAAAAGAATTCATAAAAACGCATTTTGTCCCGGGCGGGCGGGGAATAAAAAGCCCGATTACCAAAGGCAATTTTGTCCAGATTTTTACCAAATGGGTTAAAGAGGTGGAACCCGCAATCAACATATCAAAAGACGACTGGGCGGATTTCAAAGCAAACGGCATTTTAGAGTGCGATTTTTATCGCGCCGATATAATGAGCATAGACGGCAGCACCATCTCAATTTCTGAAAAGTTAAAAATCATTCTGGAAAAAGATAATTACAAGCTGCAGGAACGTATAAAGGGCCGGCTTTTTTCCACCATTATCGGCTTTACCGACAATGGCGAAGCGTACCGCCGTTTCTGGAATAAATACGAGCGGCCTCCCGCAAACGAATACCAGCAGTACATTATCGACCGCCGCGATTTGCTGGTTCCTCAAAACATACGGGAAGTAAAAGGCTCTTTCTTTACTCCAAAAATCTGGGCAGATAAATCGAAGGAATATTTGGCGCGGGTTTTCGGTGATAACTGGCAGGGCGAATACTATGTGTGGGACTGCGCGGCGGGAACGGGGAATCTGCTTGCGGGATTGACAAATAAATACAATGTATGGGCGAGCGATATTGACGAGGGAAATGTGGAAACCATGCACAGCCTCATTGACATTGACGAAAACCTAAACCTGCTTCCTTCCCATGTGTTTCAGTTTGATTTCTTGAACGATAGCTTTGACAAATTGCCTGAAGGGTTGAGAACCATTATTAACGATCCTGAAAAACGGAAAAAGCTGATTGTTTATATTAATCCACCGTACGCGGAAGCGGCGAGCGCGACAACCCGCATCGGTACCGGACGGAACAAGCAAAAGGTCTCTGCGGCGCATAAAACAAGCGAAACATACAAAGAAAAGATCGGACGGGGGATTAATGAACTTTTTGCCAATTTCTTTGTTAAAATATATTACCAACTTCCCGGTGTAAAACTTGCTTCTTTTAGTACATTAAAATATATTAACTCTCAAAATTTTGTTAAATTCCGCGAATGCTTTTTGGCTGAATATAAAGCCGGTTTTATTTGCAGAGCGAATACGTTTGACAATGTGGATGGAAACTTCCCAGTCGGTTTTCTCGTCTGGGACTTGAGTGTAAAAAAGCAAATAAGCGGTATCAGTGCTGATGTTTTTGAGAGTGATAATAAAGCGGAACATTGCCGGCTGCAAGGGCAAAAATTCATTTATACTGTCAGCAAAGGGCGCTATATAGTGGACTGGATACGAACTTTTTTTGATACAGAAAATGATCATATTGGGCATTTAAGGTTTCAGGGAACCGATTTTCAAACAAACAGCAATGCGTACCTGACGAGCAGACCGTCGGCAAATGATATAAGAGAATCAAAAATCACGAATATTACAAAAAATAATCACATTGTAATATGCATCTACCTTGCGGTGCGGCAATGTATCGAACACACATGGCTCAACGACCGCGACCAGTTTCTTTACCCGACTGACGGCTGGAAAACGGATTCGGAATTTCACCTTAACTGCCTTATTTTTATTCTGTTTCACGGACAAAACCGTATTTCCACGAAAGACGGCGCCGCAGACGGGCTGCGCAATCACTGGATACCTTTTTCTGAACAGGAAGTTGACGCGAAAGAAAAATTTGACTCAAACTTTATGAGCGATTTCCTCAAAGAGAAAACATTGAGCGCGGAGGCGCGGGCCCTTCTTGACGCGGGCCGCGAACTCTGGAAATACTATCACGTGAAAGCAAAAAATAATCAAAGCGCTTCCGTCAACGCTTCTTTTTATGACATTCGGGAGTTTTTTCAGGGGCGTAATAACAGGGGAACCATGAATGCCGCTTCAACGGACGAAACATACAACGCCCTTATCGGAACATTGCGGGAAAAATTGGGGACTTTGACGGAAAAGATACGGCCAAAGGTTTACGAATACGGTTTCTTAAAGGAATAAGGGGAGCATACATATTGTCAACAACCAATAGAAATGTCTCCTTTTCTAAATCCCCAAAGGTATCAAGTATACCCGGTATCAAAAATAGAGTTGTTCAGAAACCTCAAATTTCTAAACAGCTTCCGCTAAAAAACGCGGTTTTGTAAGGCTCTTAGCCCGGCTTTAACCTGAAAAACCGCACGGCTTGTGAGACAACGAACCGGATTGTTAAACAAGTCTCATGCTCCGTGCATCCCAATTGGCAATGTCTAAGGAGAAGCGCTATGTCATGGTTCCCTCATGACCTGTTCCCGCGCTTCGGCTGCCAGATAGAACGATCCGGTGCAGAAAAACGGCAGGTTTCTTGCCCGTGACTCGGCTCTGGCGGCACCGACCGCATCCTGAG
>JAIRLQ010000036.1 GCA_031259345.1 Treponema sp. | reverse complement strand
GGATACATACCGGTAGGCGGTACGGCAAGGGCCGAGATAGTCATGGCGCCCCGGTAGCTAGAGATAGCCAAGCGGGTAATATCCAGGGACAAAGCCAGCGCCCAGCGGACATCTTTGTTGTTGAGCCCGGGCCTTTCATTGTTAATTACGCAGGCCACCTGGGTCGGATCCGGATGCCCCCAGGGAAAGTTGGGGAACCACGTCTTGGAGGTGGGATTGTTCCGCTTAAGGGTGATGACCCCTTCCACCGCCATGTCGTGGATCACGTCAAGCTGGTGTTGCTGCTGGGACATAACCTTAACATCGCTGGTACCGGCGGCTATATACATGGCGTACTTCGGCGCCTGTTCAAGGCTGCCCAGACGGGCAAGAGAAGTCCTCTGCCAGTCGCTTCTTTTTTCCCACAGATACCAGTTGCCCTGGGGGTCATAGTCTTTCAGGGTATAGGGACCGAGGGAAACGGGGGGATTAAACTTAAACGTAGTAATATCGGCCTGTTTCTCAAAGATATGTTTTGGTATGATAAAACAGGCGCCCCAGCGGACCAGGAAGTTGGTATGAAACCGGGAATTAGACTCCTTCAGGTAAATTTTTACTTCGTAATTATTGACTTTCTCTACGCGGCTGACATAGGCATTAAAGGGCCCGGTATACGCCATTCCCGGGGTTTTCATCTGGGCCTCAATGGTATAAATAAGGTCATCGGCGGTAAACTCAACTCCATCGCTCCAGTAGATTCCGCTGCGCAGCTTTACCGTCATTTGGGTAAAGTCGCTGTTATAAATGGGATTTTCCGATGCAAGGGCGTTTTCCCAAACACCGTCAACGCCGGCATCCGGATCGATATACCAAAGCGCATCAAGGGCAATCTGCTGAAAACCGCTCTGGAAAGTGTTGTTCCAGCCGCTCCAACGGTTAAAATAATCCGGCGGGTTTGTCCTTCCGCCCGGATTTTCCAGAATGATGGTTTCATTCCGTGGTACATTGGCGCCCTGGATGAGACCGCCGCCTGAACTACCGCCGCTCCCTTGAGCCCCGCCGCCGGCAAACAAACCGCCGCAGAGAACCAAAGCCAAAATCGTGGCAAGTAATTTTTTCTTCATAATACTCCTCCTGAAAAGAATTCATGGTCATCCCGATCCATGTAACATCATTATCAGGGGATTTTGAAATATTGTCAACAAAAATAATATATATCATAAATTATGATTTATAAATATCTACGAGTCCGGGTAGATCCTCATGATGATGTCCTGATCATAGTCCCCAAAGCCCCTGCCAAAGATATTGAGGCCCCCCATGTGCGCAGCCGATTCATCAACCCCGATACGAACCTTGATGGAATGATGATCCTGAATACGGAGCTTCTCAAGATTCACGGTGGAGACCTTTTGACGATCCACAAAAGTTCCCTCTGCGGTTACCTCCCAGGCGGTCAGGATGCCGTACTGGGACCCCTCCAGTTTCCAGAAAGGGGGAGTGTATTTTCCCCGGCGGTCGCCAAAGTCTCCGGGGCTGGTCCAGACCCCGATTTCCACCTCGTTAATCCAGATCGAAATATCGGAAAGCCATTTCTTGTTGGTTCCGGGAACCTCGGAACTCATTTCCATGGAAAGTTCTAACCGTTTAAGGGCGCGCTTTTCCGAATACAGGGCGTTGTTGGGGAATTTGTACTCCACATAGCCCTTTTCAAACCATACCAGCGCGGCTTTGACCCGGTCAGGGGAAAAAAAGGTACCGGGCACGTCCAAAAAACCCAGAATTCCGTCCCGGCTGCAAAGCCCGCAGGGAGCCGACACATTGTGGGAGGTAAAAAGCCCTACGGGCATCTCCACCTCTATCAGGTTATGGTCTACCGGAAGGCTTGGAGGGCTGAAGGAAATGACGAATTCTTTGTACCGGGCGCTGCAAACCTTCTGGCCCCCTTTAACCCCATTGGCGCTGTGGCTGTTGATAAGTCCCGCTTCTTCCAGGGCAAGGATGCTCGTGGTTGCGGTGGATTGAGGTATGGCAAGCCTTTTAGCAATTTCAGTAACGTTCAGTTCCTGGTTCTGGAGTAACTCCAGGATTCTTATCCTGATCCCGGAGCTAAGGGCTTGTAGAACCTTACTGTCCCGGGACGAATCAATGATCAGGGCTTGGGATTTGGAGTTTTCCATGATTGATTTTCTTCTTTATCGAGATTTTACCGGATATTACACCGATTGTCCACTATCCTCGAGACGAGTAAAATTATGCAGTCATAGGGCCGGGCGGCGCTGATGGCCTGTTCACCCAGTTCAAGGTTGAGATGAAATTCGACGGGGGCGAAAGACGTTGTTCACCTGTTCCTTTACTGCCCATGCTTTATTACGCTCTTTACCAAGAATCCCGCATCTTTCGTCCATCCCCAAAAATTCACTATTCAAAGTTATCGCCCTTGTAGGTTTTTGCGCCATTTTGTAATGCAAAAACCACGATTTATGGGCTGGCAAAATGTCGTAAACAGCCGGACATTATACGTCATTTGTCTTATCAAAATAAATTGAAAAATGGACACAGGACAAAAATTACAAAGAATTCTAAAATTTTTTGCCGGAAACAGACCGAATTTAGATGGTGGGTTAAAGGAGTTGCTCACCAAACAAGTCTCTGGAAGAACCAGAAATTGATCACAAGCGCAACTACTATTTTATGCATACGGGGTTCTTTGGAAAAACCTATTCCTTTTCGTACTAACTGGGAACACCAGGTCCTTAACGACAAGTGTTTCCTTTCTATCTTTTAGGTGTTTTGTTTGCCGGTAATCACTTTGCTTTC
>JAIRLQ010000013.1 GCA_031259345.1 Treponema sp. | reverse complement strand
TCTTCTGCTCCAGTTTTTTGCCCGCTTCCAGGTTCCGGTGAAACCAGTCTTCGACCCCTTCCTTTACCGCCTGAACCACCCATGAGCGGATGTCGCCATTCCCCAGTTTGTTTTTGGTCTGGCTTTCAAACACCGGGTTTTTAAGCTTTATCGCAATAGCGGCAATGCAGCCTTCACGCACATCTTCGCTTTTGTAATCTTTTTTAAAGTACGCCTGAACGCCTTTTAAAAAGCCTTCTTTAAAAGCCGAAAGGTGAGTACCTCCATCGGAAGTGAACTGGCCGTTTACAAAAGAAAAATACTCTTCGCCGTAGTTATTGGTATGCGTAAAGGCAAACTCAATCTGATTGCCCTTGCAGTGGCCGATTGGGTACAGGGAGTCGTCGCCGGTTTCTTCGGTAAGAAGATCAAAAAGCCCCCGCTGGGAAACATACTGTTTACCGTTAAGGCTAAGGGTAAGCCCCGTATTAAGGTAGGCATAGCTCATCAGGCGTTTTTCAAGAAATTCCGGATTAAATTCGTAGTCCCCAAAAACTTCTGTGTCCGGGGTAAATTCCACATAGGTGCCGTTCTTCTGCTTTTCTTTAAGTTTACCCTTGCGGTTTGATTTGAGTATTCCCCGTTCAAAAACCGCCTCGGCACATTCCCCGTCGCGAATGGCAATAACCCGGAAATGGCTGGACAGGGCGTTTACCGCCTTGGTACCTACGCCGTTTAGGCCCACGGAAAACTGAAACACGTCGTCGTTGTACTTTGCGCCGGTATTGATAATGGACACACACTCCACAAGCTTCCCCAAAGGGATGCCCCGCCCGTAGTCCCGTACTTTGACCGTGCCGTTTTTTACTTCCACGGCGATAGTTTTACCGTTCCCCATAATGAATTCATCAACGCCGTTGTCAATAATTTCTTTAAGAAGCACATAAATGCCGTCGTCGGGATTGGAACCGTCGCCCAGGCGGCCTATGTACATCCCTGTGCGCAGGCGTATATGCTCCAGGCTCGACAGAGTTTTAATCTTGCTCTCGTCGTATACGCCGCCCTTCTGGCCGCTTTCGACCCTGACGGGTTTTACATCAGACCTTGCCGCAGCTTTTGCGGCAGGGTTTGGCCCGGACTTTAAAGGGGGCGCCTTTTTTGACGCTTTGTCTGATTTCTTTGCCACAGCGGTTTTCTTTGTTAGTTTTGCCATGTTATTCCTTTGGGGCGCACATGAGGCAGTTCCAAAATCTGATATTTTGGAACTGCCTCAATTTCACAATTTTTTTTCCAGTTCGCCAATATGTTTTTCAGAGCCTGCTATCAGGCTTTCAAGTTCCGCAATAGCCAGGCGGGCCGCCTCAATCTTGTTTTTTTCACCGGCAATGGACTTCCTAAGCTTTTCAATTTCAGCCTTTTCACTGTCAATAGCCATAGCAGCCCTAAGCTTTTCAATCTGAAGCTCGGCGTCCCGCATGGAAGCGCGAAGCTCATTAACCCTGACGCTCCGCTCCCGGTCATCATCTTTCAAAAAGGGCGCAAAATAATCCTGCCATGCGGGATCTACCGCAAAACCGCCAAAATCCACGCAAAGCCCCCTAATGGTTTCACGGGCACAGGCAATCTGTTTTTCCAGAGCCTGTATGCACCGTACCGGATGCCCAAACTTGGCAAATTCCCCGGCAAGTTTTTTGTGCTCATCCTTAAGGTTTACTATTTCGGCGGTTAGCCCGCCGGACTTATGCTTTAAAGCAACTGCCTTTTCGGCCAGGTTCCTGACCTCTATTTCCCCTTCTTCCGGGGAAAAACCGGACTCTATAAAACGTTCCCCGGCCGTCCTGTATATTTTATGAAGCGCCGACTGGTTTTTTGACAACATGCCTTTAACCACAAGGGTCCGGGCATTATTCCCCAGCCAGGTAAAAATATTGCCTTCTTTCTGCTCCAGCTCTTCCAGTTTGGCTTCCTGATTATCGATTTTGCGGAGCAAATCGTCCATCTCATCCTTAAAAGGAAGGGTAAACGTTTCAAACTCCGGATCAGCCAGAATATACTGCCCCAACTGGACATATAAAAGGGAAATTTCCCTGACATTTTCGGAATTCTCCTCTTCTTTGCGGCTTATCTCTTTTTCAAGATCCTGATATCTGAGGTTTTCGGCCTCTATAACCTTGATCCGCCCTTCGTTTGAGCCGATTTCTTTTAAAAGCCTTTTGTATTCTTCCCTTACACCTTCGGGGCTGTTCCCGTCCGGAGCTTCCGGACAGAGAGGGCCGGGAGCGGGGGCATCGGGAATTTCCAAACGAATAAGAAGGTCTTTGCCCAGTTCCCCAAGGATCTTATTTGCGTATGCAAGATCTTCTGATTTTTTGGTTTCCAGGTCGCGAATTGTCTTTTTTCTCAAGTCCATAGCAGCCTCCCTTTTACTATTTCGAGTCTGTCCATAATGGAGACACATTATGGACAGACACTATTTCGCTATATTTTTACTATATTAACTATAAATGAAGACATTTTCCTTGACAATCCGCCATTAGAGCTTCATCATGGTTATCATACCACAATTAGGGAGCTTTGCCTAAGCCCCTGGAAGGAGCACAAGATGGCATATACTGCCGAATTCATCAAAAATGTATCTATTGCCGGGCATGGCGGCACCGGCAAGACCACCCTGTTTGAGCGCCTGCTTTTTGCGGGGGGCGCTATCCCCAAGGCAGAAATCGTAGAATCCGGCAAGACCGTGAGCGACTCTACCCCCGAGGAAATTGACCGCAAGATTTCCATTCATTCTGTCCTGGCCCATGTAGAGAGGGGCGGCAAAAAGATCAATTTTTTTGATACCCCCGGCTCCCCGGATTTTACCGGAGATGTTATTTTAAGTTTTAGGGCTTCGGAGTTTGCCCTGCTCACTGTAGACGCCCATACAGGCGTTCAAATTGAGACCGTCAAACTGTGGCGCAATCTGGATACGCGCAAAAAACCCAGGGGCGTATTTATCACCCGCATGGACAACGAACGCGCGGATTTTAACAAAACGCTGGCGGATATAACAGAGAAATTTAAGGTTACCCCGGTGGCAATTACCCTGCCAATGGGGTCCGGCTCAGATTATAAAGGCGTTGTCGATGTACTAAACGGCAAGGCCTATCTTGCGGGCGGGGAAGACATCGAAAAAGAAAGCCCCATCCCGGATGAATACAAAGACGCTTTTGACGCCGCCCGGGAACGGCTTATCGAAGCCGCCGCCGAAGGCGACGACAGCCTTATGGAACAATA
>JAIRLQ010000570.1 GCA_031259345.1 Treponema sp. | reverse complement strand
AGAGACTGTCATCCTGCGGCTGGACACAGGAAACAGGGTTGCCAATGACGATATCCAGAAGCTGTTTACGGCCTTGACCAAGTCGTACCTGAAAAGCAACGCCAGTTATATTTTGGCCTGTGAAGTGTACCGGGATCGGAGAAAGCAGGATTTTCGGCCGTCTTTGGTTCTCTCGGAATTGGATTACGACTCGTTTGCCATCACCAACATACGATACACCTTTTCCAACGGCTACTTTGAGTTTAAATTATCGGAGCTGCCGTTTACCAATATTGTGAATAACGAAGTCGTCTATTCGACGGACTATGACGGAATGGTGGGACGGGCTTTGTACAATTCGATAAACAATAAATTGCAGGAAGCGGTTTATATCTCAAGAGGTTACGCTACGGCCCATAAGAAACGATCCTCCGCCAGCTTCTATTTATTCCTGGACGATTAGGCGGGCATGAACCATGAAAACTGTATTGCTGATCTTTTCGCTGTTTTGTGTCCCCTGTTTTTTGTCTGCCCAAAGCACGAATAAAGCCCAGCTAAAATCGGCGCTTTTGAAAGATACGATGCAAGAGCTGGATATTGAGCCTGAAATTATTGAAGTCTATGAAAAAATTGCGGACAGCCTTCATCGGGAATTGGGGGAGGAAATCAAGCCCAGGAATATAGGGACATTGACTGTGAATGTGTACGGGCTTACCGGGTACGACGAGTTCGGAAACCCAAGCAAAGGCGGGATTATCGACAGAAAACTCCTTGATATTATATCCAGCGACAAGAGCCGTGATATCATCATTGATGAAGACACGATCTATGTACGGAGCCAGGACAAGGTGATTATAAAAACTATCGACGGCGAGGTTAAGGCCGAGCATTTCCTCGACTTCAATGACTGGAGTACTATTGGCGCCGCCGCGAATGCCCAACTGGAACTGCCGTTGACTTGGCAACACGGGTATACCATAGCAGGCACCCCCGAAATTTCCACCCCCGACAGGCGATATCTGATAATGTTTTTCGGCGAGGAAGAGGGCTGGATTATCTTTATGCCCGGCAATGAAGCAAAAAGATTAGAGCTCTAAAGGAGACAAGTCCGGCGGGTTATATTTTCCTCGATATTGGGAAACACAGGGGTGTCAGTCACTTTTTGCCACCGTAGAGGAGATTGAACAGGTGGGTCCTTTTAATCCCGCGAGCGACATGAATGGACATGAACTATGCAACATCTCTATATTGATAGTAACGGATGCATAAAACTATAATGAGAGTTATGAATAGCAGCATAACGAAAAAAATCCTTGCCGGTATGTCGATGGCTTTGATCCTCGCTGCCTGCGCCACCAAGGGCGACAGGGCGGCGTTGCCCGGCGAAACAGCCACCCCGTCCTTCGCCGAAGTCCAGGGGAAGCTGTGGGCGCTGGAGGAGGTCGTGACTGAATCCGGCGGCATCATCATTAACCGCCGGAAGCTGGAAGCCGACGGCATGGGGGATGCCTTTACCCTGACAGTCGATGCGGAGCGGATAAGCGGTAAGGGGGCGCCGAATCGGTATGTTTCGCCCTATACGGTGGGGGAGAACCAGGAAATTTCCATAAGTCCCATCGCCGGCACTCTTATGATGGGCCTGGTGGAACCCGAAGGGCTCCAGGAGCGGGAATACTACAACTACCTGGAACAGGCAAACCAATGGCTCTTAACCGGGGACAGGCTTGAGCTTTACTCCGAAACCAGCGAGGGGGACCCGGTCATTATGGTTTTTACCCTTTATTGATTTTAGCCGCTGCCATGGACTATTCTGGTAGTATTATGAAAAAGCAATGGTTTGTTCCGGCGGCGGCAGCGGTCCTGTTGTCGTGTCCCGGCTCCTGCGCCGGCACGCCTTCCTTTAGCAGCGTCCAGGGGAAGCAGTGGAAACTGGTGGAGGTGAAGAACAATCCCGCCGCCGCTGAACTACTCCCCGATCCAATCCGCTTTGATCGCTCCAAGCTGAAAACCGAGGGGATGGATGATATATTTGTCCTGACCTTTAGCTCCTCCGCCCAGGTCAGCGGCAAGGCGGCGCCGGAAACCTATACCGCGTCCTATGAACGGGGCACAGGCCAGGCGGTTTTCCTCAAACAGGTAAGCAGCGACCATGTTGAGCGGGATCTGGTCCCGGAGCGGCTGAGGGAGGCGGACTACTTTGCCCTTTTGGAGGGCATCAGCCGCTGGGACTACAAGGAGGGCAAACTGGAGCTTTATTCCACAAGCCCCGATGGACAGGAAGTGGTTTTAACCTTTGTCCTTGATTGACGGGCTTGTTCCACAATTCAGGCCCGACGCTTGGATCAGGGCGGATAATTCCTGCAAAACAGGTTTGTCAGACAGCGTGGAGGCAGGGCTTGACGGAGAAAGGGGCGGAATCGACCCTTTAGCCAGGAGCGGGGGCCGGAAGAGTGGGGGAAACGGCGGGAAGGCGGGGCCTGCTTCCCCGTTTCCGTTTCCGGGGTCTGACCCCGTTCCACGGCCCACTTGTAGCGGCTGCTTCCACAGCCGCCTCCGTTCCCTCAGGCGGCGCCCCCTCCAAAATCCGCGACCAGTATCGGTCCCCCCAAAGGTGCCCGATCCACCCCATCAGGCGGTTGTATCGCTGGGCAAAGGTCTGTTTGATCCACTTCATAATAGCCGGAAGCTTCATCCCGTCTTCGGGCTTGATATAGAAAGTGAGCCAATCATCCTCAAGGCGCAGGGCGCACACTGTGAATACGAACTGAAGTTCCGTCTCCTGGAACACTTGACCAAAGAGCGCCAAGGCCCTGGAATGGCGGAACAGCGGCTGCCGATTGTTGATGCGGGTGCGGATCTCATACCACACCCCTTGTTTTAGAATCCGTAATGGCCTCATAAAGGTAGCAGGGTGTCAATCTGTCATTTTACTTTAGTTGGAGTGACAAAAATCAGTAAAAAAAAGCGGAACAGGGGCAGGGTGAAGCTTCGCCTGGCAACAAGCGTTTGTGGATCAAGTTTAAGGCAGGGATCCGGGCGAGTATCCCCCTGGCTGGGGGGCGGGGGCATTGTCCTCCAGTCTTCAACGTCCTGCTTGGACTTCCGGGCGGGGTATGTTTTGTTTTGCGTCCAGCCATGGACGGGGCGCCCCCATCCAACCATGTGCCACATGGTTGGGTCCCCCGGAGAAGGGGTAGGCCGGGACCTTGGCCCGGACGCAGGGGGAGACTTCCTCTCCTTTTTAAGGTATTATTAAACGTGTATCTTATAGCACATTCTTTATAAAGAGGTTGAAGCGGATGTCGGTTGAGCAGGTGCGTGAGTATTTAAAGCGTTGGAACCGGGACAAGGACCTTGTT
>JAIRLQ010000564.1 GCA_031259345.1 Treponema sp. | reverse complement strand
CTCCTCTCTATAAATATACCGCTTTTCATGCTTTTTAGGAAGTATCGGGATGGACGTGAAGGGAACAACTCCGGGGAGGAAGGCCGGCATAATTGCCGGTATGTTGATTCGCGCGCGGGTCCATGCCCCGCCGCCCTGAGGCCGCGTACGTGATGCGCATTGCATAAATTGCCAAAATTGGATAAATTTATATCAAATGTATACAAGGGAAATTCTGGAATCCAGAATGGCGCCTGTAGAAGGCGGCGTGCCTCTTCAGGGTACCTGGACCAGAGCCTTTGACGAGGTGAATCTTCTCGATATCAAAAAGCCATACAAAGTTCCCATGCCGGGATGGATACGGGATTACCGCATCAAAGAATGGGACTATTTTATCATTCAGGATGATAGATTTTATCTTGCCGCCCTGCTCTGCAATTTTAAGCTTTTCCGCGGCGCCACGGTAACTCTTTATGACAAGGAACGCAAGGAATGCCTTGGTTTTAGAAAGGTTATTCCCGGCGGCGGATGGAAGCTCCCCAGGGAGTTAAAAAACGCCTCTGTGGTCAGCCGTTCCATGGGATTTTTTTTCCGTATTCATAGCTGGCTTGACGCCGAAACTCTTAGGCTGGATTTGGATGTAGAATCTACCCGAAAACGGCCGTCTTTTACCGGGCATGCCCGCTACAATCTAAAGGACGGTAAAACGGTGCCCCTGGTTGTAAGCCTGTTGTTTTCCGAGCGCAGAAACATGTATGCTTTTAAAGTGATGGCTCCCGTGCAGGGGGATGTGATTTTTGGCGGAAGGCACATCTCTTTGGAGCCTGAAAAAACTTCCGGGATTTTTTGCGATTTTAAGGGGTTTTATCCGTACCGTATGCATGCCGCCTGGTGCGCCGGAACGGGTTTTGACCCATCAGGGCGGCGTTTTGGCTTTCATATTGCGGAGAATCAGGCCCGGGAATCCTATAAAAACAATGAAAACGCGCTTTGGATAGACGGCTCGTTAACGCCTTTGCCGCCGGTTAAAATCACCCTTCCCGGAGGCGTCGCTAAGGAGTGGGTAATTCAGGATATGGAAGGCATGGTGGATCTGGTCTTTACACCCCAGGAACAAGTCAGGTACAGCACGAATTTTATTATCACCCGAACGGAATACGACAGTCCAATCGGGCAGTTCAACGGCGAGATGGTTAATGCCCAGGGTGAAAAAATCCCTGTAAAAAATATGTGGGGAACATGTGAAAAAGTATATTTGCGGGTATAAAAATGGCTAAAAAAGAAAAGGCGATTTATGCTCCCGGCGAGCTGGATCGGATACGGAACAATCTGGGTTCCATCGACAAAGAAGAAGCCAGACGCCTGGCCGAAAAACTTGGCGGAGAAGTTGGGTATGAGCGTTCCGAAACGCAGGAGCAGTTAAGGAATAAAACAAAACGTGTACGGCATGAGCGGGTAGATGTAAAAATCGGGGATCGGCCGTCTTCCGCAAACCGCCTTCCAAAACATAAGGTAGAGCTGGCTTCCGAAAGCGCCGAAGCTCAGGGCCGCGGCAAACAGTCCCGCGGTAAACCTGCCGATTTATCGGATGATCCCTCTGTGCCGGTAAAGGCGGGTTACTGGGACAGGGTTAAGCTGGACAAATACGCCGCTCAGCCCGAATTTGACATTAAGAGCCCAAGCCAGGTTTTTGTATCCATGATTTCCATTTTCGGGGAGCCCCCGGATTATGTAAGTCATAATTTTGTTAACCGCCGTATCGGCGAATATTATAAAAAAATTGAAACCCTGGTGCTTGCCACACGCTCTCTTTTTCCCCGGAACAATTTAATGCGGAACAAGCAGGTGAAAAAGACCGCCCCGCTGGCGTTCGTAATTTTGGACACTATCCGTTACTGGAATATAGAACGCATTTCCGGGGAACTTGCCAGGCTTCAGGCCCACCCCAGAAACGTAAAGACCTCGGATTGTTCCGATATATTGCGCGCAATATATAAACCCATTCTTATTATGGATCATCTCGATATGGACACTCATATACGGGCAGCGTATAAAATCCTGTATAAACTGCTTTATATCGAAAATCCCATGGAAGCCCAGGATAAGTTCCAGGGGTTTATTCGTTCGGCGGTAAGCTCTTATTCCGAAATAAGGCGGGAAATCCGCTTCCGGTTGTATCCCCTGTTTTTAAAATTGGTTTCTTCAAAATGGATTCCCTACGAAGACTTTTTTTCCGAACGGCAAAACCGCATAATGGCGTTCCTTAATATTTCCGAAAGCGACCAGATAGATCCCTCCCAGATTAACAGTATTGTAGACAATAAAAATTCCGACAAAGAAAAAACGCCGGAAGAGGAAGAAGAACTTATAGAAGAAGAGGCCGAAGAAAAAGAAGAGACAGAAGAGGCAAAAACAAAGCGGGTTGCCGCAGAGGCGGAAAAAAAGGCTCTTGACAGGGGCCTGCATACCCTGGAAGTTCTTTTTCCCAAAGCAGGCTGGGACAGGCTTTCTACCTTCCCGGATTTATACCCGTATTTTGTGGATATTTTTGGCTTAAAAAAAGGCATAGTCAATATCGCTCCTACCGATCCCCTGCTCCAGATTTTTATCCTTATGCGGACAATTGAGGAGCTTGCTTTTGGGCTGCGCTATGTTTCTTTTGGGTCGGTCCCGGGCAGCGACGGGAATCCGGAACGGATAGACGAAATACTGGCGGGAATTCTTAACAACTGGCATTACTACATCGAATTTAGTTTTGAAAAAGAGTACCTTCCCCGGCTGACCGAATATATCCGTATTCTTGAAAGTTCCCCGGAGAACAGGACTTCCGCTTATGCCAAAAAGATACTGACCGATCTTCACTGGACCAAGCGGCTCTATTTTTTGCCTTATTACAAGTTTGAATCCCTTACGGCGCCGTCTTTTCAAAAAAAAGATGTAATTCCCATTTATCCGGAAATTAAAAAACTGCGCAAATACCTTACCGCGGTCGCCGTGGGTATTGAAGCGGGAAACAGGGCCGGAGGTGCGGAAAAACACGCGCCCTGCGACGGGATAGACAACCCCTGGGAGCCTTATGTGTTTCAGGTTCCCAATCCGGTTTCTATCAGGCTTGACGCCCTTATGAACAGTAAAAATAAAAACAACGCGTCCCTTGTGTTTTTTACCCTGGCGGTTACGGTAGTTTTGGATTATCTGGTTAACAATGAAGAGAGCTGGGCTTATGCTTCCCGGCCGGGACCTTTGTTCCGCAGCGTCAACGGAGAAGGGGTGCAGCCTTTAACCGGCGTAGATACTTTTGTGGACGCGGAAGCCATTTTTAAAGCCTCTTTGAAAAAACTAACAAAACAGGCCTAAAGCCCTTAGCTTTGTATCCCAATTGTGATACATCCATGGTCGGAATAGTAGGTCCTGCGGGAAAAATCAAGCAACTGCCGGATGAGGAGTAATGTCCGGGCATCGGAGGATACTTCGCCGTATTCCGGCAAAATGTAGTATCTCGAAACAGGCAAGCTCAAAATATCAGTTCCCGCTGAATCGGACCAGTGAAAAGGCGAGGATGCATCTTCGCTGAACAGATTCTGTAATTTCGACTTGTCAAATATCCGGTAATCCCCCTCTATGGTAAAATGGCACCAATAAAAAGACGTTTTGATACCGCTTTCCTTATATCCCTTGTGTTCGTGTTCCGCAAAAAGAATAATATACTGGTTTTCCTTAAGGGTGTATTTAAACTGATCCCGGGTAATATACACAACGCCTTCAATGCAGAAATAAATAACAAATGAATCAAGCCTGCGTTTGGTCTGAATAAAACTGCTCTTCCCAAGGAATTTCCCGCTACTGATATAAATAAGAGGATTCAAATTATTGCTGACCAAGTATCGCATCTTTATTTTAACCACCTTTTCTATATTTTTTGGGTTGTGGGCTACTTTGTCAAGTGTTAGATTCTTTTATAAGATTTTAGTCTTATTCCTTCTGTCAGGGGAAGATTAAATATCTTACTCTAACAAGGCTTTTGGAGGTAATTATGATTAAATGTACAAGAATTGTATCAAAAGAATTAAGCTATAAAAAAAGCCTGTTGGGAATAAGAACCCAAAAACGCCTGGAAGATTCGCTTGTCTTTATAGCGGTTATGATGCTTGGCCTGATTACGTTTATCCCGATTTTTTGGATGCTCCGTACTTCTGTAATGACCAATTTGGAAATCGCAAAATATCCTCCCGATATTATTCCCGGGCGTATTTTATTTTCAAATTATCCCTCGGCCATGACGGTGTTTCCTTTCTCAAGGTAT
>JAIRLQ010000440.1 GCA_031259345.1 Treponema sp. | reverse complement strand
GCTGATCTTCATCAACATAATTAATATCGCAGCCATGCTCAAGCAGAAGATCGAGCTTGTCGGGGCTTGAAAACTTTTCGGCGGCGAGCATAAAGTCATCGTTATCAAGCATCAATTCTTCGTTTGAGTATTGATCCAGGAGCCCTTTAACAACGGCGTAAGGCTGATCATGCTCCAGGGCTATAAAAAACTTCCACCAGGGCGCAAGTACATGCTCCCTCACGTTTTCTCCGGGAGCCAGTTCAATGCCGGTAAAATGTTCGTTGAACATGAAAAGCAGATAGGGCAGTGTTTTTATTCCATAACTCGAATGGTTCTGTTCTCTGTAAATGAAGTTACTATCCAGTAAATTCCCCAGGGCATTGCCGAAACGCTCTCTTGTTTCCCCGTTTTTTGGGTTGTCAAACAGTTCAAACATTCTGTTAAATAGTTCATCTCTTTCATGGCTGCTGCCGGGACCGCCTAGTCCCATAAGAGTAAAAAGGAGGCATTGTGAGGTTTCGTCCATGTAGGTAAAGGCCTTGTAAAACATCTCTTTCTGCTTGTCTTGCATAGTGCCCTGTCCGGTTCCAAGCTGTTTTGCCGCCGCCAATAAATCGCCCATCTCTTCGTAGCGCAGGAGGGATATGAGCGTCTTTATTACTCCGGGATACCAGCGGTAATTTGCGTACAGCTCTTCCAAAAGGGAATAATATTCCGCACTCTGCCTGCCCCGTTCTATCTTGTCTTTATACTCCCTGCCTTCGACCAGGTTGTCGATATAGGCGGAAATGGAATCCTTGCCGAGTTCCGGCGCCTTTTGGAGCTTTATACCAAAATCATCAAGCGAATTTTCGTCACAGGCGGACCTGCTGGTAACAATGATGTATGGCGCAAGCCTGAAAAGAGAAGCTATAACGTTCTTTAAGCCGTTCAGTAGTTTTTTAATCTTATCCGGAGGAAATTCAAGATTATCAAGTACGATGGCATAGCGCTTGTTTTCCGGGGTGTTTACCAATATACCGGCGGCATTAGTCAATTCCCCGCGGATTTTTGCGATCAAATACTGTTCCTCGGAATTATCGTAATCTTCAAGATAGTCATCGTGGTTGTCCGCATCCTGTGAAGAATCGTTGGATCGCCGGTCATACAATTTGCCGCCTACCCGTATCCACAACGGAGCGTAGATCATACCCCTGTTTAAAAGCAGGGCCGAAAGCGCTCTGGCACACGAACTTTTCCCCGTATCCCCTTCGCCGTAGATAAAGCAGCCTTTATAGAACCGGTCACACACACGCTCTTCCATGTCGTAAAAGCCCTTGGGAGGTATATACCGGAAGCCGCTGATATTCTTAACCAATACCTTTTGCTGTTCATTGAGCCTGTTTTCGTCAATTTCCAGGGGAAGGGGGCCAAAAATAAAATAGAGCAGCGCAAAGAGGGAATCTTCGGGGCTAAAAGCCTTGATCTCAACATTGGCCCGCGGTTCAAGATTAAGCGGATCGCCGTTCGTTACATAAAGGAAAAGATGTTTTTCTTTATCGGAACGCTGATCCGCATAGTCGAGTACTCCCTGATATTTCCCGTCAATGTCCTTCACCGCCTTAAGATCCGTCCTGCCGTCGAGCGGGGCAAGATCACCGGTAACGGTAATTGAATCCCAATCATCCTGATACTTAAGATGAAGATGCCGGCGGTAAATCTGGATAAAGAGCCCCAAAAAGACGGACCGTGTATTTTCGGTGAGGTTGTTCAGCGGTTTTTTATCGGGGAAGCGGAGGATGTTGACCATAACTATTGGCAGTTCTTCCATACGAAGATTTTTAAAACATGCGGTCAAATCGTCATCGAATGCCTTAACGCCGCCGATTCCGCCGCTGCCGCCGTTGATTGTGCGGACATGATAAAGCGAACAAACAGAGGCTCCGTCTTTGCCGTTTTCAAGTACGGGAACAAAGAATGTGTCTTCTTTCATAACGATTCTCCCGGCGGTCCAATCCGTATCTTTTTAATTGTAAGTCCCGAAGTATAGTCTATATTTTCGCTAGGCCCGGATTCCATCTTGCCGGATCCGCCCCATTCGTCGACGGTACTCAAGGTATGGGTCACATTGTCCAGGGTAACAAATTCCACTTCTATCTTATAGGGCTGAAGAAGATATTCAGGTACAGGCGCCTCAGGATAAAAAGTAAACATAAAGTAGTGAAAAGTCCCCGTGTCCAGGCAGAAAACTTTAATAAGGCCCAGATGAGGCGCCTTATACTCGCCAAAGTCCCTCCAGCCGGGCTCCGCGCCGGAAGCGGCTTGGTATTCAATAAAGGGATCTTCGCCGGACTCAAAATACGGTTCCCCAAAAATGACAATTTCAACCGGTCCCTTCTTTTGTTTCTGCAGCTCTTGTCTTACCGCGGCACACCAGTTCCATGCGGCAGCGAAGAAAGCGGGGTTAAACACAAAGGCTGCGGCCAGCAATATTTTGTACGTCTCAAAATCACCTTCAGCCGTTTCCATGGACGGGTTTCCTTTTTCTTCGTCCCGCAGATATGCGATTATGTCATCCGCTGCCAGGGGGTCCAGGAGCCTGGGTACGGTGAGGATACGCCGGGCATCCTCGGCGCTTTCAATATCAAAGATGCTTTCCATATTTTCAATTTCATCGTGATGGGTACTGTCACAATCGGCGATATCCTTCAGCGTAATATGAAAACGGAGCAACAGGGAATCAAGAAAATCGGCGCCTTCGAATTTATTGCTCATCCCAGGCCTCCTTAACGTCGCTTCCGGCTTCTTTTTTTACATAGTCAAAGACACTCCTGATTTTTTTGGCAAATCTGGTATGGAGTTTTCCTCCCTCTTCACGGTGGGGATCCGGTATACTTCGTATCCTGCAATAGTCCCGGTACAATGCACTCTCTGTATTGGGTGAACGTGAGGCATAGGGCAGGAGCAGTTCCGCCAGTTCCTTCCAGGTTTTTTTCCGCAGATACCCGGTAAAATCCTCTTCACCCTCAAACTCAGCGGCAATGCTCTTAAGGCAGAGAGCCTTAAAATCGTTTTCCAGAAACCTCATCGCTATCACACTGCGCCAGTTTTCCAAAAACTCTGTTTCGGGAAGGGCCTGCCTTTCATCTACAAGCATCCTGTAAAGATCGAGCCCCTCTCCGCCGGCCGGAAAAGCGTCAAGGGAAAGATCCCTTTCTATTTTATGGAAAACTTCTTCGATAGTGGCAAGGCGTTTAACGTCAATTACGGATTTTATCGAAGGATTGGAAAACAGCCTTTGAAGCTCTCCGGCGGTTTCCAGCATCCCCTCTCTCATGGCGGCCTCCAGATCTTCCCGTTTGCCTTCATCAAGATATAAAGCTACGTCCCCGGCGGCATTTTTAATGTTTTGAATATCCTGAGGCGACAGGGGGCCATCGTCATTTTTCCACCGCTTCATGCTGCCAAAAACCATCTTCTTGATCTCGTCAATGGTTTTGATTCTGCCATGGGGTGTTTCAAGCATCTCGTAGATCGCAAGAAACAGTCTGCCTGTAGGGGCTGCTTTCTTGTGGTACTTTTGCTCAATGTAATTCCGATAGGCTTTGATAAGCTCATCAACGCAGCGTTCGTTACCTTTTTGTATG
>JAIRLQ010000430.1 GCA_031259345.1 Treponema sp. | reverse complement strand
TCCTCGTTTTTTCCGGGTGTCCGAATGACGGAGAAGTACCCTTCAAGGTTACGGTGACCCGGGACGGCAACACCACCGCGCTGACGGCGCGTAATTCAAACAAACGGAATTCACTGCTGATCGTCTCCGGGTCCGAAAACAGGGACCTGGAATTTTTGCTGGAGGATTTCTGCGCCAAAAACGGCGCGGCCATAACCATAAGCTACATGGGGTCCCTGGACATCATGAACATTCTGGCGCGGGGAGGCGAGGGATACGACGCGGTATGGCCCGCCAACAGCATGTGGATTTCCCTGGGGGACACCTCGTTCAAGGTCAAGCACACGGCCAGTGTCTATCAGACCCCGGTGGTGTTCGGCATAAAAAAGAGTGTTGCTGACGGCTTGGGGTTTACGGCGAAGGAAGTCTCCGTCAACGATATTCTTGCGGCCATACAGGGAAAGAAGCTGACCTTTTGCATGACCAGCGCGACCCAGTCCAATTCCGGGGCCTGCGCGTATATCAGTTTTTTGTACGCCTTTCTCGGCAACCCGGAAATGGTGCGTTCCGGCGACCTGGACGACCCGGCTTTGCAGGACTCCGTCAGCGGGCTGCTCAAGGGCATCAACCGTTCCTCCGGCAGTTCCGACTGGCTGAAGGACCTGTTTCTCTCCTCGGATTACGACGCCATGGTGAACTATGAAACCTTGATTATCAGCGCGAACAAACGGCTGGAGGAAGAGGGGCGGGAAACCCTGTATGCGGTGTATCCCAAAGAAGGAGTGGCCATGGCTGATTCGCCTTTGGGTTATATCGACAACGGTAATTCCGAAAAAGAAGCGCTGTTTAAAAATTTGCGGGAATTTTTATTGTCCGCCCCGGTCCAGCTGGAAATTCAAAAAACCGGACGGCGCACGGGCTTTATCCCCATAAGCAAAGAAAACATAAATGTCTTTAACGCCGATGACGGGATCGATATAAACAAAACCCTGCCCATAGTTAAAATGCCCGATGCGGCGACCGTAGAAAAAGCCCTGGAATTATACCAGGAACGGCTCAGGAAACCGTCCCTTACGTTTTACTGCCTTGACTTTAGCGGCAGCATGGCGGGCGCGGGAGAAGCGCAGCTTAAAGAAGCCCTGAGAAATTTGCTGGATCAGGAAACGGCAAAACGGAATCTGTTATCCGCCGGTGAAAAAGACGAAAATATCTTTGTCCTGTTCAACAGCGGAATCAAACAAGTTATCAACGTTTCGGGAAACGATCCGGAAAAACTGCTTGAGGCATACCATGAAATAACTTCCGCGAAACCCGGAGGCGGAACGGATATGTATACCCCGGTACTCAGATCCTTTCAACTTATGGGCGGGTATAATACCCGGGACTATATAAGCTCCATCATTGTCATGACCGACGGTGAATCGGAAGACTATTTCGGGGAGTTTAGCAGGATCTACCGGGCAAACGGCCTGGATCGCCTTGATGTTCCCGTATTCTCAATTATGTTTGGGGACGCGAAGCAGGAACAGCTTGACGGTTTGGCGGAATTGACCAGGGCGCGGGTTTTTGACGGAAAAACGGATTTGGTAACGGCCTTTAAAAACGCAAAAGGGTATAATTGACGCGGAGCGGGCGTGAAAAAAGGTAATTGGGTGCAGGTTGTTATCTCCCTGCTGATTGCGGTAGTTATATTTATCATCGCGTTCATCATATTACAATGGGCTCTTGTTATAGCCGCCCTTTTGTCCCTTGGCTGCTATATTGGCCTGAGTTTCCTGCTTGCCCCTGCTTTCAGGATTGGCGGCGTAAATATAGAACATATAAAAAACAGCGAAGAGATAATATCGCTGCTGGAAGAGGGTGAAAGAGATCTGGCTTCAATTAAAACGATTATGGATGCGTCAAAAGACCGGCAGATAAAGGCAAATGCGCGGAATGTTTACCGGGAGGGGGGCAAAATCGTAGAATATATTAAAAAAAATCCCGCCAAGGCGGTAATGGCCCGGCGGTTTTTTAATTATTATTTGGACAAGGCTGAGGAAATACTGAAAAAATACGAAAATTTAATATCCGCCGGAATTGAAACGGATCATTTAAAATCATTAAAAGAAAAAACCCTTTCCGCGCTGGAGTCAATTTCAAGGGGAATGGTTTCGCAGTTTTCAAAATTGATTTCAAGCGAGGTTATAGACATTGAAGCGGACATCAAATTGCTTGAAAGCACCGTCAGGATGGAGGATTCATGAAAGGCCGAATAGTGGGACTTGTAATTCTTGTTCTTGTTATTGCCTCTGTCCTGGTGTACCAAACTGTGCTGGGGCCAAAACGCGGGAAAGTCATTGTAGACGGTTACCTGGGAGGTGAAAAGTCCGGCCTCTTTGACGATGAACGGTTTACCGGCGCCATGTCAAAAAAATACGCCTTCTCCATTCATTATAAAAAAGCCGGTTCCATAGACATGATAAGCGCCCCCCTGGAGGGCATGGACTACCTGTTCCCCTCAAGTTATACGGCCCTGGAACTCTACAAGCAAAAATACGGTTCCGCCTATAAACGGGCGGAGGTGGTTTTTAATTCCCCCATTGTTCTGTACACCAGAAGAACCGTGGCCGAGGCCCTGAAAAAACAGGGTTGGGTCCATACCGAAGATGAGACGGAATATATTGACCTGGTCAAATTGATAGACGCTGTTTTGGCGGATACCAAGTGGGGCGCCATCGGCCTTGATGAACTGTACGGAAATATTTATGTCATTTCCACGGATCCCCTAAAATCCAATTCGGGTAATATGTTTGCGGGCCTCGTGGCCAATATGCTGAACAACGGGGAAGTGGCAACCGGAGAAAGCCTGGAAACAAACGGAAGGGAATTAAAAAGGTTTTTCAGCAAACTGGGATACCTCGAATCCTCATCCGCGGATCTCTTTAACAGTTTTCTCAAAACCGGAATCGGCGCAAAGCCCGTTATTGTCGGGTATGAAAGCCAGATATTGGAATTCTCGGTTGAGCATCCCGAAGACTGGAAGTATGTGAAAGACGACATCGTGGTGTTATACCCCGAGCCGACGGTCTGGAGCGCGCACCCCTTCATCGCGCTGACCGGGAATGGCGACCGGGTGATAGATGCGCTCCTTGGGGAAGATATTCAGGCCCTGGCCTGGGAAACCCACGGGTTTCGCACCGGTATAGCGTCAGGACAGGAGACGAATAAAGTCTTTGATATAAGAGGGGTGCCGGGCCAGGTTAAAAAAGTGATCCAGCTTCCAAACCCGGATACCATGCAAAAGATTATGGAAATAATCGCAAATTAACGGAGGATTGAAATGGAACAGATTCCGGGCAAACAGGATGCAAACAAACCGGCCCTTTCCGAAGGCATAATGCCCCGGGCGGAGGAACTGGCAAAGACCATAGACGTTACCGATTCGCAGCAGATCGAACAATACGCGGTGGGTATTCAAAGTAAAATCGCCGGTTTTTCCGACGGCGTGCTGGCAAACGTCCGCAACAAGGATACGGGCTATGTGGGAACCATGATGACAAATCTCCTGGGAAGCATAAAAGGCATGAATATTGACGAACTTTCACCCTCGGCCCTGATAAACAAAATTCCCCTTATCGGAAAAATGTTTAGCGGCTTCAAAAATTTTATTTCCCGGTATGAAAAAATTGAGGTACAGATTGACAGAATTACTTCCGATCTGGAGAAGGCCCGTATGGATCTCTTAAAAGACATCGGCCTCTTCGACATCATGTTCGATCACAACAAAGAATACTTTAAGGAACTGGAAGTCTACATCGCCGCGGGTGAACTAAAAGTAAAGGAACTTAACGACAAAGTCATTCCCGAATTAAAACGCAGGGCGGAAGGGTCCGATGATCCCATGGTTTCCCAGCAGGTGAACGACATGGTTCAACTGGCCAACCGGTTTGAAAAGAAAGTACATGACTTAAAGCTCAGCAAAACCATATCCATGCAAATGGCCCCCCAGATCAGACTGGTACAGAACAACAACCGTATTCTGGTGGATAAAATTCAAACTTCCATCCTGAATACGATTCCCCTGTGGAAAAACCAGATCATTATCGCCATGGGAATTTTCAGGCAAACAAAAGCCCTTAACATGCAGAAAGAAGTAGACAGGACAACCAATGAACTTCTGCTGAAAAATTCGCGGATGTTAAAAGAAACAACCGCTTCTGTTGTCAGCATGGGGGAGAAGGGGATAGTAGAAATTGAAACCCTGAAAAAAGTAAACGCCGACCTGATTGCTACCCTGGAAGAAACGATTGCCATTCAGGAAAAAGGCAAAGCGGCCCGCAGGTCCGCGGAACAGGAGCTTGTTAAAATTGAATCGGAACTTAAAAACAAGCTGGCGGAAATTAAAAAGCCGGGAACCCGCTTCACGGAGGAGGCAGGCGAAAAGGATACACTGGCCTCATAGGGAAAATCCATGCGGAACAAGTTGAAATCCCTCACCGGCAAGGCGGACCTGCACATCCACAGCGATTGGTCGGACGGTTCCTTGTCCATTCCGCGGATTGTAAAGACCGCCCGGGCCCTGGGTCTTGCCGCCATATCCATTACCGATCACGATACCACGGCGGGTTGGGAGGAAGCCCGGGCGGAAGGGAAAAAGCAGGGACTGGGAAT
>JAIRLQ010000385.1 GCA_031259345.1 Treponema sp. | reverse complement strand
CCCGCCCTTCAGGGCGAATTTTTTACCACCACATAGTTGGCGGGGTATGAAACCGCGCAGTATTAATAATTTCCTATCCAACGACGATACCCCGCCCTTCAGGGCGGGGAGCGTCATTTCGGCATCTACCGGGCCTCTCGCCGTGTCACATTTGTCCCGTAAACGCGTTCGCCGGTTCGCGCGCAATCTCGTGTGTCCCGCAGGCGGCTAATTTTTCTTATGAAAGCAAAAAGTATTTCGTTCATTATATAAGTAGGAGTACTGTTTTGAATTTTTAAAAAAAATTGATAAAAATCGTCAGATATTATTTGTATATTACGAAATTATATATTAAATTTATAAGAAATGACGTATATTAAGAATATGCATATAATGTAAACATATCCGGACGGTTTTCCCCAAGACCGTATGGTTCGGCATTACCTATGGGCAAAACCGGGGCAGCAAGAGATGAATGGTAAAAAAGTATTTGAAAAGTTTGCGGGAGAGGCGGTTTTCATAAAAACAACCGCAAAACCGGCAATTGACGCCGCCCGGAAAGCGGCTCTGAATCGCAGGGGAAATGTCCTTTACAATCAGGGCGATATAGAAGGCGCCCGGCGTATTTTCCTGACTACCGGATATTCCGACGGACTCGTGAGGATAGGTGATTATTATAAATCGAAGGGCCGGTGTCTTGACGCGTTAAGGATGTATTGGATCGCGCCGGATAAAAAAAAATCGGAAGAAATTATTGTCAAATTATCCGAATTAATTAGAAATTTAATACGAGAGGGAGAAAAGTAAAAAATGAATGATGAGATGAAAACGGCAGCTATTACTGCCGCGGAAGAAATTTTAACAGAAACGAGCATTGCTCAAGATGAAGACGCCGATGAAAATTTTGAAGCACCCGAAATTTCGGAACTCTCCAAAAAAGGATACCAGCTTCTCAAGGAAAGAAATATTAACGATGCCATTTATTGTTTCAAGCGGATTCTTATGGTTGATGAAAACAACAACTACGCGCTGGTAGGCATCGGAGATGCCGTCCGCAAGCAGAGTAACTTTAAAGAAGCGGCGGAGTATTACCGGCGCTGCCTTAATCATCATCCCGGGAACAACTACGCCCTTTTCGGCCTGGCAGACTGCTACAAGGCGCTTAATCAGTACCACAGGGCAATTGAGATTTGGGAACAGTACCTGCTCCACGATGACAAGAATGTTACCGTTCTTACCAGAATAGCGGATACCTACCGGAAGATCCGCGACTTTAAGCATTCAAAAGCGGTATATCTGCGGGTACTGGAAATGGATGAACAAAACCCCTATGCTATTATCGGGCTTGGGCATCTTCACTACGATTTTAAAGAATACCGGGACGCCCTGTACTACTGGGAAAAGATGGTGGAAACCAGGAGGGACGATGTGGATATCCGGGTTTTAACTTCCATAGGAAACTGCCACCGTAAACTGAAAACATTCGAGGAGGGAATCCCCTACTTTGAACAGGCGCTCAGGCGCGATAACTATAACTTTTACGCACTGTTCGGACTTGCCGACTGTTACAGGGGCATGAACCGGCAGCATCTTTCGCTTGAATACTGGAACAGGATCCTTGAGATGGACCCCCGTAACAAGGTTATTTTAACCCGCGCGGGCGACGCATACCGTGGTCTCAGCAGTTTTGATAAAGCCGCCGAATACTACCACCGGGCACTGAACGTCGAATTCGACACTTACGCGGTTTTAGGCCTTGCCGAGACGGCCAAGATTCAGGGCAAGTACGACGAGGCGATAGAATCTCTGCGCCGCCTGATTCAGCAGGATCCGAAAAACTACCGGCTGTACCTTGAATTGGCGGATTGTCATGTCAAAAGGAACGACAAGGCCAAGGCGATTGCCGCGCTGGGCGAATTCCAGAAACAGGGAATACGTAACGCTTTTGTGGCCGCGGAGATGGAAAAACTTAAATCCTGAATTTTTATGCCGGCCGTTACCCCGTTTTCCGACAGGGCATCCTTTCCAATGAAAAAACTTTTTCTTGCCGGGTATCCGCTCCCGGAACTTACGGAACTGCTCACGCCCCTGCCCCGCTACCGCGCGGAACAGATCTTCTCCCGGATAAGCCGCGGAGCCGCTTCTTTTGGGGAGATGACCGAACTTCCCAAATCCCTGCGTTCGGAACTGGCGGAAAGGTTTTCCGTCTATTCAAGCGGAGTAAGCGCCCGGCTTGAAGACGGCGACGGAACGGTAAAACTGCAAATAACCCTGCACGACGGCAGTAAAATAGAATCGGTTTTACTCAACGACGGCAAGGGCAGAAATACCGCCTGCCTTTCCACCCAGGCGGGCTGTCCTGTGAGCTGTGTTTTCTGCAAGACCGGCGCCCTTGCCTTTAAACGCAGCCTTGTTTCCGCCGAAATAGTCGAACAGTTTTTGTTTCTCCGCAAAACGGCGTCCGCCGCGGCGGGTACCGATGAATCGGGCGGCGGTGGTAGTAGTGTTTCAAATATTGTCGTTATGGGCATGGGAGAACCCCTGCTCAACCTGAAAGAACTCAGGCGGGCAATTGCCGTAATCACCGCGAAAGAGGGGCTCGCCCTTTCCCCAAGGCGCATCACCGTTTCCACCAGCGGTATCGCCGCGGGAATCCGGGACCTGGCGGAAAACGGGCCGCCCGTGCGGCTTGCCCTGTCCCTGACCACCGCGGACCGTGAATTAAGGGAACGCCTTATGCCGGTAACGCGGACAAACCCCCTGGAAGAAGTAACGGCGGCGCTTGAGATATACCAAAAAAAAGAAAACCGGCGCGTTACCCTGGAGATGGTACTTTTGGGAGGCGTCAACACCCGCCAAAAGGATGTTGAGGCGCTTGAACGTTTCGCGGACGGCCTGGATGTAATAGTAAACTTAATTCCCTGGAATTCGGTAGAGGGAATGTCCTTTGAGGGCCGCGCCCTGAGGGAACCGGAAAAGGGGGAATTTGCATTTTTTACAGGGTTGCTTGAGAAGCGGGGAATCCCGTACACGCGCCGGCGGCGGAAGGGCCGGGGCGTTGGCGGGGCCTGCGGGCAGCTTGGGGCAACGGATTAAGGCGCCGGTTTTTTTGTTACTCGGAACGCGCCCACAACCAAAGGGTGTCGGTTCCAAAATGAAGCGTCTTTCTGTTTCCGTTGACGACAAAAGCGGATGTACTACTGCCGTCAGACCATTTGAAAATTATGGAATGGGAATCCGTATACGCCGATATGACAATGGTATAGATTCCGGTTTTATCGGTCCCCGGAACGGAGCATGTACCGGACATACCAACAGGCTCGGACAAGTATAATTCTTCCGCCGTGGCCTGGCTTGAATATACGCCGGGTTCAAATGGCGAAATATCGGGCCCGGACTCAGGTTCAGGAGACGACGCGCATCCGGAAATCATAGCCCAGAAAAAAACCGCCGCAAAAAACCATATTGAAGCCCCCCTCTTTTTCATTTTCACCTTCCTCACCGGAGTATCAATTATCCGTAGTTTCTCCCAAAATTCAAAAAATAATACAATATATAACTATAGAAGAGAATTTTACATAACTATGTCATATTTGTCAAGCGGTATTTTAGTGGTATCAGCGATTTTGCATTTATCGGCCTATAATTGCCGAAAAGCCCCTGCGCAAGGGATTGGAGGGGCGCGAAGCGTTCTTTGCGCTCTGCGCAAAGAATGGAGCGGAGCGGAACCCCGCAAAGCCCGGTTTCCGG
>JAIRLQ010000033.1 GCA_031259345.1 Treponema sp. | reverse complement strand
CCGACCGGGATTATTGGATGAATGCCGAAGAGGCGGCAAAGTACGGGCTTATTTCCCGGGTGGTTACCCGCCGGAACGAGCTTCCGATTCACGAAAAAGAGACGAAAGCCCAGCCCAAGGCGTCCGGCGCAAAGAAAAGCGCCGGCAAAGCCCAGGCAAAAAACGCCCCTTCCGGGCGCGTTTCTAAAACTCCGGCCAAAAAAAAGCCGGACAAATGAGACACTCACAAAACCGGCAAGGTTTTGGATCAGCTCAAATAACTTTTGGTTCCAGGGATTATATATGATTGAGCTTGCCGCTTTTTTGGGGAATCCGGGGCTCCGGTATGCGGATAACCGCCACAATGCCGCCTGGCTTCTCTGTGCATGCCTTCCTTTTTATGGGGATCTTGTCTGGCGTAAAAAATTTAAAGGCCTGTATGCCGAAAGGGACGTTCCTTTGGGCAGGCAGCGTTTTTTAAAACCCCAGACCTTCATGAACCTGTCCGGCGAGTCGCTGGAGGCAGCGGCATCATTCTACAAGATTTCCCCGGAAAACATTATTGTTATTCACGACGAACTGGAACTTCCCCTGGGAACTCTTTCGCTTAAATATTCCGGGGGCCTTGGGGGGCATAACGGGCTCCGTTCCATTAAGGCAAGCCTGGGTACGGCGGACTTCTGGCGTTTGCGCATCGGCATTGGCCGCCCGGGCGACAGGCTTCCCGGCGAAGGCGGCCCCCCGGGTTCAGGTAAAGGTATTTACGAGTGGGTTCTTTCTGACTTTTCCGCCGCCGAAAAACCTGCCCTGGAAAGCGCTCTTTCGGAAGGGGCGGCCCTTTTTGTAAAAGCCCTGGAAGGAGATCCACAAAAACTTCTGCCTGAATGGGCAAAAAAAAATACTTGATGACGAAGCAGCCGCCCGAAAAGGTGAAAAAAACTTGTTCGGGCAGCCCCGGGGACAGCCCCAATTGGAGATCAAATGGAAACAAAAAACAGGGATGATGTCAGGGAAGCGTTCCAGGGGCTTTACGATACTGTAGTAAGGCTCCGCGCTCCGGACGGCTGCCCCTGGGACAGGGAGCAGACTCCCCTTTCCCTTAGGGGTGATTTAATAGAAGAAACCTACGAGTGTGTTGAAGCCATTGACGAAGGCGAGAGCGCCCACATCTGCGAAGAGTTGGGGGACATTTTTTTGCTGGCCACCATGCTCAGTTATATGCACCAAGAGGAGGGCAAATTCTCTGTTGCCGATTCACTTAATGCTGTTACCGAAAAACTTGTCAGGCGGCACCCCCATGTGTTTGCCGGCGTCAAGGTAAAAGATTCGGGTGAAGTCCTGGATAACTGGGCAAAGATTAAAGTTGAAAAAGAGGGGCGCAAGCCAAAAGATTCGATCCTTGATGAAGTAAGCCGGGGACTCCCCCCTCTTGATCGCGCGTACAAACTGCAAAAAAAAGCCGCCCGGGCGGGCTTTGACTGGCCCGACATTTCCGGCGTTATCAATAAAATTCGTGAAGAGCTGGAAGAAGTTGAAGAAGAGTTAAAAAAGACGAACGGCAAGGTTTTGGATAGCGCCCTGGAAGGGGAATTAGGGGACTTGCTTTTTTCCGCGGTGAACCTTTGCCGCTATTTAAAAGTTGAGCCTTCGGTGGCGCTTCAGCGGACAAATATCAAATTTACCGGGCGCTTTAAATATGTTGAGAAGCGCATGAATGAAAGCGGCGCCGAAATGAAACAGGAAAATCTTTCCGTGATGGATGCATTTTGGAACGACGCAAAAAACTTATAAGGGCGGACAGGAAGCAAGCGTCCGGCAGTTTGTTGCACCTCGCGCCCCGTTAATAGTACGACAGGCTGCCGGTACTCTATTCCTTCTTTGTTTCCAAAAGCATAAGCTGGACAAAATAATTTAATTTTTTGTAGCTGTCGCTTAAACGCTGCGGCAAAGGAGTTTTGGAAACCTGCCCAAGTTCTTTCCAGTTCATGATAAGCTCGTAGGGCTTTTTCTGAAAATCGTCCATCAGCATTTTGATGTGTTTCCCTACCACGATGAGGGAAGGGACGGCCTTGTTTATCAGATTCAGGGCTTCTTCGTTAATCCCCGAAACGATGCTGTTGATATAGCGTTCCTGGGTTCTGTCCCGATCCAGCCGGGCCAGGGCGCTTCTTAGGCGGGGGCCGTTGGAGCCGTCTTCCGAAAGTGTTTCATCCAGTTTGATGATTTGCGGGGAAATGTCAATTACATTATGGTATCCGTCGGACATGGCGATGGACGCGGCGTTGTTTGTCCACTGCCCCCGGACAAGCATGATATCGCAAAGCTCAGCCATATCTTTGGAAAGGAAGTCCTGAATAAACGCCAAAAGATGGTTGAGCGCCGGGGCGTACAGGTAGGGTTCAACATCTTTTTCGCTTAAAATGGCGGATTTTTTTGGGGTGTAAAAATTCAGCCTGGTAACATCGGAAGCGTTAAAAACAGCCTTTTCCAGGGCTATAATCTGGAAATTCCGCTGTTTGTCAGTAATGTCCAAAATGACCTGCCTGACTTCGGCGGTCTTGTGATCCAGATAAAGGACGGAAAGCGGCTCTTCCTGAACCGGGACAGCCTTTAATTCCCAAACAGGATTCCTGGAAGCAAGCCTTATCATGCTGTTTATCATCAGGGAATTTTTTAAATCTTTCAGGTTTACAAGAAGGCTGTCCCAAAGTTCCTGTTTAATCAGATCCTGTCCGTTGCGGCAATACTTAAAAACCTCAAATACTGTCTTCCAGTCGGCTTTGGGAGTTCCATCTTCGCCTGTGGCGGCGATTCCCGGAATATCAAACGGGGGAAGTACCGTCAAAAAGGATGCCAGATCCGCCATGATAATATCGGTTCTCTGGGCAGTGAATTTTGGCGCTTCGGTAAAATTATCTTCCGGCAATTCGGGGTCAAATTTTTTAAGAAAGCTGTAATAATCCCAGGAAACAAAATTATTAAAAATTGTAACAAGTCTGTAGCATTTGTCCGCGGCGGTGAGCCGGGGGCTGTCAAAGCCCTTGGAAAGAGCAAGAAGATCTTCTTCAAGCTGGTTTGAAAGTTCCGCCCCGGCGTTTTTTTTCCGTTCTTCAATTGCTGCGGGCGTAATGCGCTTTAATACGTTCATGGTCTCTTTGTCCAAATAGGATTCCAGAATGATGCGCTTTATCTTGGCTATTGTGTCAGGATCTCTTAAAAATTTTCTGGCCGGGTAAACTATTTTGTAGATTGAGTAAAAATACTGGGCCAATGAAGGGTCGGCCTCTTCCTGACGGGGGCGGTAAAACTTTGCGTATTTATTCTGCTGGATTTCCCGGGCAAGCTGCTTAAGAAGAATTTGTTTGTCATCGCCGTCTTCGTTATCTCCGGTTATAAACGATATTACCTTGTTTATAACATCAGCCATGGTTACCCCCTCTTTACACCACAAGTCCGGCAGGCTTTTAGGGAGCCGCTGATTAACTTGACGCCAAGGACCCGCGCAGAATAAAATGCGTGGCATTTTATTCGTACGCGGCTCCTAACCAACGGTTCCCTATGTCTTTCTCGTTTTCCTGCGGAAAACTGCGAAAAGCAATAATAATAAAGTGAAGCTGTTTCAAAACTTCAGTTTTGAAACAGCAACCTTTAAAAACGCAGTTTCGTAAGGCTTTAGCCTAAGAAACCGCATGAGCCTGTCAAAACTAACCTGGTCTTGAAACAGGCTCAAGTGGCACTGATTAATTCTCGATTGAATTAATCAGTACTTCCCTAGAACGGCCTGTCCGCCAGATATTTATACTCTTTCCACTGGCGTTCGGCCTGGGCTTTGGCCTTTGCGAGAAGCATATCGGCCCGGTCAGGATTGGCCGATTTAAGGCTCTTGAAGCGCACTTCCTTGTACATAAAGTCTTCGATGGCAGTGGTGGCTTCTCTGCTGTCAAGGTGGAAGGGGTTTTTGCCCTGATCCTTAAGCCGGGGGTCGTAGCGGTAAAGCGGCCACAGGCCCGATGTAACCGCCGCCTTTTGCTGCTCCATACCCTTGGACATATCAATGCCGTGGTTAATGCAGTGGCTGTAGGCGATGATGATTGACGAACCCGGATAAGACTCGGCTTCCCTAAAGGCCTTGATGGTTTGCGCCATGTTCGCCCCCAAAGAAACATGGGCCACATACACATAACCGTAGCTCATGGCCATAGCGCCCAGGTCTTTTTTTCCTACATCCTTGCCCGCGGCGGCGAACTTGGCTATGGCCCCGAAGGGGGTAGCTTTGCTCATCTGGCCGCCTGTATTGGAATAGACCTCCGTGTCCATTACAAGGAGATTTACATTGCGGTTTGACGCCAGAACGTGGTCAAGGCCGCCGTAGCCTATGTCATAGGCCCAGCCATCGCCGCCCAGCACCCACACCGAGCGTTTAATAAAGTGGTCGGCCAGGGAAAGAAGCAGTTTTGCTGTGGGCGCACAGTTGCCCTTAAGGGCGGCTTTAAGTTCGTCCACATTTTTCCGCTGGGCCTCGATACCCGCGTCATCTTCCTGGGTATTGGCAAGGAGCCTGTCAATGATGGCCGGCACACCGCCGCCGGTCAGAGCCGGATCGTTTTTGGCGCTGACGGCAATCTCTTTGGCATGCTCGGCCAGTTTGTCGCTGGTAAGCCTCATGCCCATGCCGAATTCGGCGGCATCTTCAAAGAGGCTGTTTGACCACACCGGCCCCCGCCCATCGGCACGCTTGGCATAGGGCGTGGTGGGGAGGTTCCCGCCGTAAATGGAAGAACATCCTGTGGCATTGGCAATAACCGCCCTGTCGCCAAAGAGTTCCGAAAGGATCTTTACATACGGGGTTTCACCGCAGCCGCCGCACGCGCCGCTGAATTCAAACAGAGGTCTCCGGTATGCCAGACCTTTTACCGTGGAAAGATTCAGCTCTTCGGCAGGCACTTCGGGTAGCTTAAGGAAGTATTCCCAAGCTTCGGCCTGCTCGGCGTGGTAAGCCGGATCATCGGAGTAGGATTTCCACTTGAGCGCCGGTTTTTCCGCCCCAGGCTTTGACACGGGGCAGTTGTTGATACAAACGCCGCACTCCATGCAGTCTTCGGCGGAAATCATAAGGCAGGTCTTTTTACCCTCAACCGGCTTCGGCCTAATCGCCGCGGTTTTAATACCCTTGGGCGCGGAAGCCGCTTCGGCATCGCTTAAATTCTTCATACGGATACAGGCATGGGAACATACAATAGAACAATTGCCGCACTGTACACACGCTTCGGGATTCCAGATTGGCACCCGTTCGGCAACCGCCCTCTTTTCGTACTGAGTGGTGGCGGTGGGAAAGGTACCGTCATCGGGAATCTGGGAAACCTTTAGCTTGTCCCCTTCCTGTACGGAAACGGCGCCAAGCACTTCCTGTATCCATTTGTCGCCGGCAGTGGCAAAAGGGGTCTTTATATGGATATTGCCTTCCGGGGAAGCGGGGTATTTTACTTCCTGTACCGCCTTGAGGGCGGCATCCACAGTGGCATAGTTCTTTTCGACCACATCCTTGCCCTTTTTGCCGTAGGATTTTTCGATAAAGTGCTTCATCTCTTCTACGGCTTCTTTTTCCGGAAGTACCCCGGAAATCTTAAAGTAAGCGGCCTGCATAACCGTGTTGATGCGGTTTCCCATGCCTGTTTGCCGGGCGATTTCCGCGGCGTTAATTACATAGAACTTAAGGTTCTTTTCGATAATCTGCTTTTGGGCCTCCACCGGGATTTCTTTCCATACTTCCGCCGCATCAAAGGGACTGTTAAGCAGGAAGGTCCCGCCGTCTTTGGCGTACTGCAGCATGTTCAGGGTTTCCATGTACGAAAACTTATGGCAGGCCAAAAAGTCGGATTTGGTGATAAGGTAGGGCCGGCGTATGGCTTTTTTGCCAAAACGCAGATGGGAAATGGTAAAGCCCCCGGACTTTTTTGAGTCGTAAGAGAAGTAGGCCTGGGCGGAAAGCTCGGGCTTTGTATCCCCGATGATTTTGATTGAGTTCTTGTTGGCGCCTACGGTGCCGTCGGAACCCAGGCCATAGAACATGGCTTCGCTCATGCCCTCTTCGGCAAGATAGAACTGTTCGTCGTAGGGAAGGCTCTTGCCCAGGACATCGTCGTTGATGCCAACAACAAATTTGGTGATTTTTTTGCCCGAAAGATTGTCAAAAACAGCCTTGACCATGGCGGGGGTAAATTCCTTGGAACCAAGACCATAACGGCCGCCCAGGATAACGGGGGAATCCTTGAGGGGACATTCCCCCGCGGCCTGCATCTCGCTAATGGCAGTGCGCACATCCTCGTAAAGAGGCTCGCCCGGGGAACCGGGTTCTTTGGTTCTGTCCAGTACGGCAATGGCCTTGACGCCGGCAGGCAGGGCTTTTACAAAAAGCTCCGCGTCAAAAGGCCGGTAAAGCCTGACTTTGAGAACGCCTACCTTTTCGCCTTTCTCGCAGAGGTATTCTACAGTTTCCTCGCAGGTTTCCGCACCGGAACCCATGATGATGATGACTTTTTCGGCATCTTGTGCGCCAAAATAGTCAAAAATATGGTAGGAACGCCCGGTAAGTTTGGCATACTTGTCCATTTCGGCCTGAACTATGGAAGGCACTTTTAAATAGAAGGGATTGACCCCTTCCCGGCCCTGAAAATAGGTGTCGGGGTTCTGGGCTGTACCGCGGATGCTGGGTTCTTCCGGGCTAAGGCCCCTGGCGCGGTGGGCGGTGATGAGTTCGTCATCTACCATTTGCTTCATTATGTCGAAGGAAACTTCCTCGATTTTTTGGTATTCATGGCTGGTGCGGAAACCATCAAAGAAGTGAAGGAAGGGCACCCTGCTGCGCAGGGTAGCCGCGTGGGCAATAACCGCCAAATCCATAACTTCCTGGACGCTGCAACTTGAAAGCATGGCCCAGCCGGTCTGGCGGCAGGCCATTACATCCTGATGATCGCCGAAAATAGACAGCGACGAGGTTGCCAGCGCCCGGGCGGCGATGTGGAACACCGCAGGAGTAAGTTCCCCGGCGATTTTGTACATATTGGGGATCATCAATAAAAGGCCCTGGGAAGCGGTAAAAGTGGTGGTAAGCGCCCCGGTGGTCAATGCCCCGTGTACCGCTCCGGCAGCGCCCGCTTCGGACTGCATTTCTACAACCTGGGGAATAGTACCCCACAGGTTCTTCCTGCCCTGGGCGGAAAACTCGTCCGAGAGTTCCCCCATGGGGCTGGACGGGGTAATCGGATAAATCGCGATTACTTCGCTCATCGCGTGGGCCACGTGGGCCGCGGCGTTATTGCCGTCAATCATGACCATGTTCTTTGCCATTCTTTGCCTCTTTCCTTTTATAGTGGATAGCGCGGACAAATGTCCTTTGGAACCAATGCTAGGTTTATGTCTAGTTTAGCTATTTAAACCGGAAAATGCAATAACAATTTAAATAACTATGCAAGTACATTTACCGCGAAAATACTTTTGCCCCCTGTGTCTTTCCTTTTCCCCAAAGGTGCAGTATATTTATGGCAGAGGCATATATGGGCGCCAACAGGGAGTATAAAAGCAGCGTTTTCTCGCTATTGTTTGGGGAAGAAAATACCCTCCGCCGGCTGTACGAAGCCCTGGAAGGCGTTACCCTGCCGGCGGACCTGCCCATCACCATCAACACCCTTGAGGACGCCCTGTTTAAAACCAGGATCAACGACATCTCCTTCGAGGCGGGCGAAAAACTGGTCGTGATTCTCGAACACCAGTCCACGGTAAGCCCGAATATGCCGCTCAGGCTGCTTTCGTACATCGCCCGGATATACGAGAAGATAACCGCCGGCAAGAGGCGGTGGTACGGCAAAAAAGGCTTCAAGATCCCCCGGCCGGAATTTATCGTGCTGTATAACGGCGTCGAACCCTTTCCGGAGGAGGAAACGTTCCGGCTGTCCGATGCCTTTGAGGACGTTTCTTCTTTAGGGCTGTCCGCCGCCGCCGCTCCGCCCGACCTGGAACTGACCGCCCGGGTTTACAACATAAACGAAGGGCACAACCGGGACATGGTACAAAAGGACGAAACGTTGAGCGGGTATGTTATGTTCATAGCGAAGGTGAGGGAGTTTGAAAGCGGACTGACCGGGGGCAAGAAACCGGGGGACGTATCACGGGACGAACGGAAAGGGATAATGAAAACAGCGATAG
>JAIRLQ010000274.1 GCA_031259345.1 Treponema sp. | reverse complement strand
GGACGTTCTGGCTAAAAACCAGGTCCGCAAGGCGGCGGAAAAGACCCTGGGGGAGTTTAACAACCAGTATGTCATTTACGCGAGGGAAGTAACCGACGCCGGGCGCGCGGAAATCGGCGCGCATGTCCGCGACACTACCCGCAGCAGGGTGCCCACGCCGAGCTGCCAGCCCGAAGCGGACGTTGTCTACCCGGGCCCGCATCTTCTGGAGCTGGTAAAGATACGGCGCGTGCCGGGTATCGGCAACGACCCGCCCGACGCGGACTACGGGACGCGCGTTTTTTGGGGCATCCTGGGGGACGCCACGGAGCGGGACAAGTTCCGCATTGCCGCGCCGCCGGTTACGGGCAACGACCTGCCCCATTCAACCTTTACCCACCGCAAAAAGGTCCGCTTCGATTTTGAAGGCGACTCGGGCAAGACGGTGTGGTTCTGCCTCCGCTACGAAAACGCAAAGGGCGGCAAGGAAGGCGAAGGCCCCTTCGGGCCGCTCTTTTCCGCAATCATTCCGTAGGGAGACGCCGCACGGCCAACGCACGGCCCCCGGCGTTGGCCGGGGGTTTTTTTACGCGGAGGCGGCGGCTATCTTTTCGCGGACCAGTTCCCCGATGATTTGAGCGGGACTTTTGTGGTCGGCCTCGGCTTTAGTCCAGAGGTAGTCCATAGTCAGGTTGTCCAATCCTAAAAGGCGGGCGTTCCGGCGGCTTATAAAGCCGGTGCCGTTGGGCCCTACTTTGGGCACATGGGTAGTATAGTATTCATCCAGCGCATCCGCCTCTTCTTCGGTCAATTCGGGCATAACGTTCTCCTAATTAGTGAGCAGCGGAAACAGTGCGCTTGTATTGTATTAGCCGGGGATTCTAAAAATCCCAAAGATAAAACCCCAGGGAAGCCATGCCAGGAGCACCGCTGCCGCAAGGATGATAAAGCCCGCAATCCGCCGGGGCTTTTTATCCATAGCGGGCAAAGGGGCGGCCTCTGCCGCTTCCTCCCCCTCCCCGCTTAGTTCTATCATAAGATTGTCTATGTCCCCGATAAAATTCTTTCGGGTAATGCGCTGCTTCTTTTCCGTAATAAGGGTAAACATGCGGAAAGATTCCCCGATTAATTCCCCCAGGCCGCCGGGGATTTTAAGGTCCTGTCTGATGCTGACCCTGGAAAGCATGATAAGCCCTTCGAGGGTTACCGCCCGCTGAATGCCTGCCGACAGCGCGCCCAGGGTTATCCTAAAGGGGCCCAGCGAAAACAAAACCCGGCCGTAAGGAACTATCAGGTTGAATACCACAATGCCCAGAATAATCAACAGGGTAACAAGCGGGTTGTTTTTCTTTCCCGAAAGCCATGCCAAAAACCAGAAAAATAAAAACTGGGCTATCCTAAAAATGATGAGGGGGTTAAAAAGCAGGGCGGGCATAATAAGAAAGCCCGCCAGGCACAGGGCCCTGGCGCTGAAAAGCTTTTGGTATGCTGCCTGGCGCCTTAGGCGGAACTGGTTAAAGTGTTTCATGCGTTTTAGCGCACCCTTTGCCGGGCAAACCATTGGGACTTGCCGGTAAAATATTCGCAAAATAGCCCCAGGGCTATGCCCGTAATTATCCCCGCCGCCAGAAAAGGAGGGGCAATAAAACGTACATTGTTCCTAAAAACAAAAAGCCAGGCCAGTACAAGCTGGGTTATATTGGACATCATGGCCCCTGCCGTGCCTACGCCGATAAAACTGAGCCGGTTCTTCCCCAAAAGGCGGCGGAGTGCATACATGGTTAGCGCAGAAAGGAGTGTTCCCGCCAGGGAAAAAAGAAAAATATACGAAAAAAGGGTTCCGGTAATTATGGCTTGTCCCAGAATTTTAATGGTTACCAGAATCATAAAAACGGAAAAGGGAAAAATGTCCAGCGCCAGCATAAGGGGCAAATTGGCGATACCTATACGCATAAACGGTAGGGGTTTGGGGATCATATACTCGATGGTAGACAAAAAGAGGCAAAAGGCCCCCAAAAGTGCTACTGTTTTCCGGCTACCAGGCGCCGCCGTCTGTAAGAGCTTTAATGTCATCGCTTCCTTCTATCATTAAAAAGACATTATTGGGCAGACACGCTACCCAATCACCCCTTGTATGAACGTGGCCTGCCGCAATGCAGACCTTGTTATCGCAGGGTGAACTGACTACCCAGGCTTGTTTGTCTTGAATGCGCACTATTGTGTTTCCCAGGGGGCCGGGGACTTCCACGGTTTCGTCGGCGTCAAGGGGATATACCCAGCGCCGCCCGGAGCCTTCGATCAGAACCTGGGTAGTATTCCGGGGTTTTGCGTATGCCGTAAAGGCGGAGAGTCCCGTCAATGCCAGGGCAATAAGGACTATTGCCGCATCCAAAGGTTTTATAGGAAGTTTTATTTTTGCCAAAGACATTTTTTTACTATATAGTATCTTCTATAATTAGTAAATATACGGGGGCGCATTTATGGGGCGGCGCGCGTCTTGTAAAAAAACATATCCCGTTGCCGGAAAACTACCAGGCGGCTACTTTACAAAACCTTTTTATGGTATTATAGTAACTAATGTATTTACAATAGTTTCGACTGTCGAATTTTTATTGCTAAAGAAGGAGTTTAACATGAAAAGAGCTTTTATTGTTACAACATTGGCTGTACTGTGCGCCGCGGTTTTGTCAGCCCAGAATTACAAAGACGGGTTTTACTTTGCCCAGGATTCTGATTTTGTTAGTAATCAGAAAAACCAGGTGGCGCTTGAGGTTAAAGGCGGTAAAATCGCTTCCGCCAATTGGAATATCATAAGCCTGAACGCGGGGGCCAAGGATCTTAAGACTATTGCCAAATCCGGTTCTGTGCCGGCCGCGGCAAACTGGGCTAACCAGGCCGCCACTGTTGAGCAGTTTTTGGTTTCAAGCCAGAACACAAAAGCATCGTCTGTGCCCGGGGGTCCCAGCAATGTAAAACCCTTCTTTGATTTGGTACAAAAGGCCCTAAAGGCAAAGGCTGTTGCCAAGGGCGCGTATTCCAAAGACGGCTGGTATTATGCCGAAGCTGCCGCCGCCGATGAGTATCATACCAAAAACTCGGTTCTTGTTACTGTGGTAAACGGAACTGTTGTTGACGTACTCTGGAACGGTATTCTGCAGGGCATGCCCGCAAGTGTTAATCCTTCAAAGATGATCACGTCCAAGGCCAATGGGTATCCCATGACCGGGGCGAAGAAGGCCTGGCATGTGCAGGCCGCCGCCGCTGCGGCAGCTTTGGTCAAAAATCAGGATCCGGATAAAATCAAGCTTAAGGCTAACGGAACGCCTGACGGCATTTCCGGTGTAACCATTCAGGTTAAAGAGTATGTTGATGTCGCTAAAGCAGCCGTCCAGTCCGCCCGGTAAGGAGCTTTTGTATGGAAAATGGGAAAAATATTCTCGTTCTTGGCGGCGGGTATGGCGGTATAGCGGCTGCCAAAAAACTTGCCAAACACTATAAAAAGAACAGCAATGTTACCATCACGCTGGTAGACAAACATCCCTTTCATACCCTGATGACAGAGCTCCACGAGGTAGCGGGGCACCGGGTTGAGCCTGATTCGGTGCGGGTTCCTTATGCCAAAGTGTTCGGGGCGTCAAAGGTTAAAGTAACGCTGGATACAATTATTTCCGTTGATATCGGAAAAAAAGTTGCCAAATCCGCCGTCCGGGAATATCCTTACGATTATCTGGTCCTTGGCAGCGGCGCGGAACCGGAATTTTTTGGCATTCCCGGTATCAAAGAAAATTCCTTTACCCTCTGGTCGTTCGATGATGCCATGAAACTCCGGTATCATATTGATGATATTTTTGAAAAGGCCGTGGCCGAGCCTGATCCTGCCAAACGGCGGAAAATGCTTACCTTTGTCGTGGCCGGCGCCGGTTTTACCGGTATCGAGATGGCCGGCGAACTCCTGGAATGGCGGGACGCCATGTGCGCCAAATGGCTTATTTCCAAAAGCGAAGTCCGCATCGCGGTGGTAGAAGCCCTGCCCAATATTCTGCCCATGCTCGAAGAAGATCTTAGGGATAAAGTGGCCCGGTATATGAAGAAGCACGGCGCCGATCTTCTTACAAGTACGCCCATTGTGGGAGCCGAGCCGGGGGTAGTTAAGCTCAAGGACGGTTCAGTTCTTGAAACCGCGACTTTCATCTGGACTGCCGGCGTTACCGGCTCTTCCTTTGCCGAATCCGTTGATCTGTCCAAAGGTCCTTTTGGCAAAATTATCCCGAATTCCGGCGACGGTCCGCCCAAGCGGAACCGCAGGGGCAGGATTCTGGTTAACGATGAAATCAGGTCGGTGGATAACCCCGATGTATTCCCTGTGGGGGACAATCTTTGGTTTGTCGAGGCTGAAAAGCCCCTGCCCCAGATTGTAGAAACAGCTATTCAGACAGGGGAGACTGCCGCCCATAACATTATAGCGGCTATCGACGGCCTTAGCCCAAAGAAATTCAAATCCGACTATCACGGATTTATGGTTTCCGTGGGCGGCAAATACGCGGTTTCCAACGCTATGGGCATTAAGCTCTCGGGCTTTTTTGCCATGGCTATGAAGCATATTGTCAATCTTCACTATCTTATTGGCGTAGCGGGATTTAATCAGTGCTGGGAATACATTAAACATGAATTCCTGGACAGAAAGGACGACCGTTCCCTTGTCTATGGTTTTGGCGAATACAAGACCAGGGGCTATTGGCTTTTGCCCATAAGGCTTTGGCTGGGGCTTATGTGGGTTTTTGAGGGCATTAATAAGATCGGCGAAGGCTGGCTTTCATGGGCTCAGGGTACCAAATCGGGCTGGATGTTCTCGTCCGGTGTAGTACAAGCCGGGGCGGATGCCGCAGCGGCTGCCGCGGCTGCCACAGACGATCTCTTTGGCGGCGGAGAGGCCGACTTATTCGGAGAAGCGGAAGACCTCTTTGGGTCAGTGGATCTGGGGGCGGCTGCGGATGCCACAGCCGATGTGGTAAGCGCCGCTTCAGAAACAGTAAACACTGCCTTTGAGGGCGTCTGGGATTTGACCAGTTCCATATTCAGCGTAAACGGCGCGGTTGCGACATGGTTTAGGACTACCTTTATGGACGG
>JAIRLQ010000119.1 GCA_031259345.1 Treponema sp. | reverse complement strand
CAGCATTTCAAAACTTCGCGTCGGGGGAATAAATTGCCATCACATGTTTGGTATTTCCTATTGGAATAAACATGACGGATCCAAACTTGCCGAACACATCAAACAGGTCTATGAAATGCCTGGCGGTAAAGAACGGTATTGGGATCAGGTGGCTCTTGAATATTTTATAAAAGAATACAATGTTGAAGTTCGGGAATGTACTTTTAATGATATTATTGAAATCGATACTTTTTCTGAATTAAAAAAACTTGATGAGATTTACCGTGTGTAACAGAATAATTCATAAGGAAGCAAAATGCTGATACGTTCAAAAGCCCCGCTCAGACTCGGTTTTGCCGGAGGCGGAACCGATATTGCCGCGTATTACAATCTATACGGCGGCTATGTTCTTAATGCGACAATTGATATGTACGCTTACTGTACACTGGAACCTCGTGATGATAACAAGATTGTTTTTAACGCGGCCGATCTTGAAAAAGGCGAAGAATTTGCCGCTGACTGCTGTCCGGCAGCTTCAAAAAATTTGCCGCTCCATGTCGGTATTTATAATCGTATCATAAGGGACTATAACGAGGGAAAACCGCTTTCCTTTATTATGACCACCTACTCAGACGCTGTTGCGGGATCCGGCCTGGGCTCTTCGTCAACAATGGTAGTTGCAATAATCAAGGCTTTTACAGAATGGCTTAATTTACCACTTGGCGAATACGATATTGCTTCCCTTGCCTATAAAATTGAGCGGGAAGATCTGCGTCTATCCGGCGGCAAGCAGGATCAGTACGCCGCAACTTTCGGCGGCTTTAATTTTATGGAATTTTATGACGATGAAAAAGTTATTGTTAACCCTCTGCGTTTAAAACGGTGGATTAGAAATGAACTTGAAGCATCATTGGTACTTTACTATACCGGGGTTTCGAGGGAAAGCGCAAGTATTATCAACAAACAAATTGAAAATACAGAAAAGAAGAATGAGAAGAGTATTGACAATATGCACGAATTAAAAAAGCAGGCGGTAATTATGAAAGAAGCCCTGTTAAAAGGTGATTTTAAGGGTTTTTCCAATGGCCTTAATAAAGGCTGGCTCGCAAAACGAAATATAGCGGAATCAATTTCCAATAGCGCCATTGATGAACTATATCAATACGCAATTGACAACGGCGCTGAATCCGCAAAAATATCCGGCGCCGGCGGAGGCGGTTTTATGATGGTATACTGTAACCCTTGCAAACGGATTAAACTTATCAGGGCTTTAAAGAAAAAAGACGGCATTGTAATCACCACAAGTTTTACCGAAACAGGAACCCAGGCATGGACTTTATACCGCTAAGATATTTTCTATATATAAGTTTTTCCTTCATTGGAGCGGCATAGAACAGGAAAGAGGTAAGATCGATTTCTCCCATTACGATTCCTACGTTGACAATGGGAGAAAAGCCGGTAAAAAAATAATTGCCGTATTGGCCTATGACGTTCCATGGCTTTTCCCCGATAGAAAACAACGCCGATATATAGCCCCTGAAAATATTCTCCTCTTTCTTGATTTTGTGGAAAAGACGGTTGATCATTTCCGCGGCAGAGTTGATGCCTGGGAAATATGGAACGAGCCCAACTTTATGTTTTGGAAGGGATCGGACAGAGAATTTTTTGAATTGGAAAAATTAACGGCCCTCAAAATACGGGGGACCGATCCCCGGGCCAATATACTGGGCGGGGCCTTTTGGAGGGTTCCCAAGGGTTTTATCAGAGCCATGTTCAAGGCCGGCGCTTTTGAAGACGTGGATGGTCTGGCTTTTCATCCCTATGCCCTCAATCCCGGCGGGGCGGTAAAACTTTACGACAAATTTATTTCCGTCCTTTCGGAGTTTAATTACGCCGGGCCTCTGTGGATTACCGAAGCGGGATACCCTACGGGAGGATGGTACCCTGCTTCGGTGAACGAAGACGAGCAGCCCGCGTATGTGGTAAAAACCATAACCGGCATTGCCGCCAGGGGCGCACGGGCGCTTTTGTGGTACCAATTATTCGATTCCTACAATAAAGGCGAATCTCCGGAACCAGGAAATTCGGAAGCCTATTTCGGCCTTCTTTACCCGGATTATGGCCGCAAGAAGGGTTTCTACGCCTATTCTCTTTGCGCCAACTATCTTGCCGGAAGGGAATACAGGCCCGACTTAATCGAAAAAAATAATATTCCCAAAACCCTTATCGTTTTTTACTTTGCCGGCAAAGAAGGAAACAATACCCTGGTCCTCTGGAATGATAAAAAATCGAAGGTAAAAGTGCAAATTTCCCTTGGAAACTCAGGACTCCTGCACGATGTGTCGACAGGGGAAAATGCCGCGATACCCGGCAAAACAGAATTGGATATTGGTTACATGCCTGTAATCATCACCTGGGATGACGAAGAGCCCTATGGGGTTCCCCAAATATCTTACACAAAGGATGATTGATTATGGATTATCTTGATCAATTGATAGAAAGATACCCGGCGCTCCTGGCGTGCAGGGAAGAAATAGCGAAAGCCTTCGGGATCATGAAGGCCGGTTTCGAGGCGGGAGGGTATCTGTTGGCGGCCGGCAACGGCGGAAGTTCGGCGGATTCGGCCCACATTGTCGGGGAATTAATGAAAGGCTTTGTAAAAAGGCGGCCCCTGGATTCGGGTTTCGTAGAGAAGCTAAAAGAAGCGGCTGGGGAGAACCCCGAATATCAGGACTATCCGGCAAAGAACATCCAGCAGGGCCTTCCCGCCATCGATCTCAGTTCCCACGGTGCGCTGATCACGGCATGCATAAACGACATCGGCGGAGACATCATATACGCCCAGCAGGTATGCGGTTACGGCAGAAAGGGCGATGTCTTCCTGGGCATTTCCACATCAGGAAACGAGAAAAACATTTTATACGCCATGGTTGCCGCCAGGGCTAAAGGAATGAAGACCATCGCCCTTGCGGGAGGCTCGGGCGGGGCGATCAAAGATCACGCCGACGCCGCCATCATCGTTCCCGAAAAAGAAACCTACAAGGTGCAGGAACTGCATCTGCCTGTTTACCATGCCCTGTGCCTTATGA
>JAIRLQ010000093.1 GCA_031259345.1 Treponema sp. | reverse complement strand
CGCCGGATGCGGTTTTGCGCCGCGCTGCGAGTGCGCCGGGGATATTTGTTTTAGGGAAAAGCCGCTCCTTGAAAAAACCGGCGAAGATCATTTCAGAGCCTGTTTCCGGAAACCGAATGAAATTCACGGCGCACATTAAAGGATAGAATATGGAAGAAGTCCCTTTGCTGGATGTTGAAGACATACGCGTGTATTTTCCGGTCACAAAAGGCGTTTTTAAGCGAAAGGTGGCGGACCTTCGCGCCGTTGACGGAGTATCATTCCAAATAAAAAAAGGAAAAACCCTTGGGCTTGTGGGCGAATCGGGCTGCGGCAAATCTACCACGGGCCGTTGTATTTTGCGGCTCTACCGGAACATGAAAGGCAAAGTTACCTTTGACGGCGTTGAGCTGACGGAATTATCTGAAAAGGAACTGAGAAACAAAAGACGCGATATGCAGATAATATTGCAGGATCCCATCGGCTCTCTGGATCCCAGGATGACTGCCGGTGAAATTATCGGTGAACCCCTCAAGACGCACACAAAGGCCAGGGGGAGCGAATACCGGGACAAGGTGGCGGATCTTTTCCGCATGGTAGAACTCGACCCGGCCATGTATGACCGGTACCCCCATGAGTTTTCGGGAGGACAACGGCAGCGCATTGGAATCGCCAGGGGCCTTGCCCTGCGTCCGAAATTTGTAATCTGTGACGAACCGGTTTCCGCTCTCGACGTTTCGATACAGGCCCAAATTATCGCCAAACTTGAAGAGCTTCGTGACGAACTGGGACTGACCTATCTTTTTATCGCCCACGATCTTTCGGTGGTCCGCAACATCAGTGACAGCGTGGCGGTAATGTACCTGGGAAAAATTGTCGAGATTACCAGGGCGGAAAAGCTCTATGCAAATCCCATGCATCCCTATACAATTTCCCTGCTCTCCGCCGTACCCATTCCAAACCCCAAAGTCGACCGTGGACGGGAACGCATTCTGCTTAAGGGTGATGTTCCAAGCCCGGTAAACCCGCCCCCGGGCTGCCGTTTCCATCCGCGATGCCCGAATTGTACCCCGCTCTGCAGGGAAACGGAGCCTCTCCTCGCGCGCATAGATCCCGGCAGCGATCACTGGGTCGCCTGCCATAACAATTATTCAAACCTTGCTACCCAGTTGTAATGGGAATTAGCCCGCGAACACGTCGTGTAAAGTGATCGAAAGCCCCTCCAGCGCCGTCGAGGGGAGGATAGCGCCGGAATTGTAAACCGTTCCCGTATACGCTCCGTTTTCCAGCACAAAAGTCTGTACGGTTTTTGATTTTGGCTCCACAACCCAGTATTCCCGGACCCCCGCCTGCATGTAGAGATTGAATTTGCGGAGCATTAGATCGGCGGCGTTGGCGGGGGAAAGGATCTCCACCACCAGATCCGGCGCGCCCCGGCAGCCTTCGGAGCCCCGCTTTTTTTCGTCACAGATGACGGAAATGTCCGGCTGAACCACCGTATCGTCGCTTTCGTCCTCTTCATAGAACAGCCGCACATCGTAGGGCGCCGGACGTACTTTGCAGGGCTTGCCGTGTAAATAGTTCGCCATTTGAGTAGTTAATTCTACCAGAATCGCCTGGTGGAAATCGTTGGGGGCCGCCATTGCGTAGGCAGTTCCGTCAATAAGCTCGAACCGTTCGCCTTCGTCCAGTTCCCAGGCCTTGTAATCGGCGTAGGTAAAATGACGGTCCTCGCCGGGTATTATTCTTGCCGCATCACTCATGGGCTAAGTATAAACCGGAACGGGGGAAAGGTAAAGACGCGAAACAAATTGCCGGCCAGGCCTGCCTGTTGAAGCAAGATAAAAATTGTTCTAGGATGCTATTGATGAACTGGAACATTTTAAGGATAGGCAGGGGAATCATGATGAAAAATTTACGAATAACTTTTTTTCTGCTGTTTGTGGGGCTTTGCATACTGGTTTCATTCGGTGTGGGAGCAACCGTATACCTGCGCTATGTCCAGTATATCACGACGAGCTATAAGGATACTATGAGGCGCGTCGCCGTCAGCATTGTCAAAACCAATCCCATGCTTCAGGATACCGGCGCCCTGATCGGCGAGGGAGAGGCCCGTTCGGAGATTTACTTTGGTCTTCTGCGCAATATCGGCACGATAAACGACGAATTCGGATTTGCCTATATTTATTACACCGACAAGACTGAAGAAGGGTTCCATTTTATTTTTGATACCGATGACCTTGCCCTTGAAACCCCTGGTGAATTTGACGAAATATGGCTGGAACTCTATGAAGATGTCCCCGGCGAGCTGAACGAAGCCTGGGAATCCGGCGAAGTCCAATTTACCGCCCGGCCCTACACCGACGAATGGGGCACTTTTATTTCACTGTTTTATCCGGTACACAGCGAAGAAAACAAGGTTGTGGGAGTCATCGGCATTGATTACGATGTTACAACGGTTCAGGATATGGAAAGGCAGGCGCGCCGGGATCTGCTTATCGCGTTTGTAATAGCTATTTTTATTGCAAGCCTTCTCTCCCTCAAGGTTTCCACTTCTTTAAGCGCTCCGATAAATCAGGTTGCCCGGGCCGCCGCCGGCCTGACGGATATGCACCTGGAGTTTACCTTTCCCAGAGGGCGCAGGGACGAAATCGGGAAATTGCAGGACGCCCTGTATTTTATCCGGAGCAAGCTGAAAAAAAACATAGACGATATTACAAACGAACATATGGGCCAGAAAAATATCAGTGAAAACCTGAAGAACGCCACCAATGATTCTTCCGCGGGGCTGGAAATCATTACCGGCAGTATGAACTCGGTGCAGGAAAAGGCGGATGTTCAGATGAAATCGGTTATAAATACTTTAGGTTCGGTAAAAAGCATCGTAAGCCATA
>JAIRLQ010000062.1 GCA_031259345.1 Treponema sp. | reverse complement strand
CGGCGGGGTATTGAAGATTTCTCCTTGAAATCTTTGCGTATGCGGGGGAACAAATCCCCCGCACCCCCAGTTCTAACCGCCCCAAGGGGCGGGGTATTAAACCCCCAATGGAATAAAGGTAAATGGACTATTGGTTGTACACATTGCATAATAACTGACAAAATCATTGCAGAGGCTTGACCGAAACCCTTACCGTTTTAGAGTATCGTCAAAGGCAACACCCAAAGCAGAGAAATTGATCCGCTTTGCGTAGGCGCAGCTTTCGGCGGCGCCCAAAAAGCGATCCATACCAGAATCTTCCCATTCCACCGAAAGGGGGCCGGTATAGCCCGCGGTGTTCAGTTCCCGGATTATTCCGTCAAAGTCCGTATCGCCATGTCCCAGGGAAACGAAATTCCAGGTCCGCCGGTCATCTCCAAAGGGGAGGAAAGAACCAAGAATACCGGCCAGTTCGTTTTTAAGCAGTTTTACATCTTTTAGATGCACATGGTATATCCGTTTGGCGAATTTCCTGATAAAAACGGTTTCGCTGACGCCCTGCCAGACTAAATGGCTGGGATCGAAATTAAATCCCAGGGTTTCCCGGTAACCAAATTTTTCCAGTAAACGTTTGGCAGTATAGTAATCAAAAGCAATTTCCGAAGGGTGGAACTCAAGGGCAAATTTTATTTCACACTGATCGAAAATATCAAAGATGGGATTCCATAGATCATAAATGAGAGTAAAACCCGCTTCTATCATTTCTTCCGAAGTCTGGGGATAGGAATACCAGCGGGCCCAGATGGGAGAACCGGTAAAACCGTTCACAATCTTCACGCCGAATTTTTGCGCCGCCCTGGCGGTATTCTTCATTTCTTCCACCGCCCAAGCGCGGATCGCTTCCGGTTTTCCCGTATGTTCTTTAGGGGCAAAATTATCCAGCCGCTCATCCCACTGGTCGCCCACGCACTGGCCGGTCAAATGGGCGCTGATGGCATGGCATTGCAGACCGTACTTGGAAAGAGTCTCCCAGACCTGGGGAATATAGCCGTCCTCATCCAGAGCACGTTTTACATCGAAATGGGCATGGGTTGCCAACTCCAGGCCCTCATATCCCATCTTCGCCGCCGCCGCGCAAAGTTCCTCCAAACCAAGATCACCAAACTGCCCTGACGCGAGGGTCACTATCCTTCCCATGGTTTTCTCCTTTCTGATAGACTAATTAAAGAAGCTGTCTAAAAAACTTTTAAGCTTTTCAGACAGCCCCGTTTTTTTATTCTAATAGTACAGCTTGGCCCGTCTCCGCTGATTTCCAAACCGCCTCCATAACCCCCAGCACCCGCCTGACTTCGGATATCTTTATCTTCGATTCCTCCCTGCCCTCCAGGACGGCGTTCACGTTCTTGTAAAAATCCACCCAATCAGACAATACTTCCGGCAGCGCTTCGGTAACAATGCCGCCGGGCGGTATCGGCGCAAACTGCCGGGTCGGCCCCGCCACGGTTTCGGTAATTTGAGGCGGCAGTTTTTCCAGCATCTGGCCGGTACGGTAAATGTTTCCGTCACATCTAAAGCTCTTTACAATCATGGTCCCCTTGTCCCCCGCCGCAAGCCAGCGGGGCTGGTATTCCAGGATATAGGTGGAAAGCTCTATGTGAACGGTAATGCCGTTACTCATCTTCATGATGATCTTGAAGTAATCATCTACCTCTTGGTGGAGCACGCTCTTGACATCCGCGTAAAGGGACGTGATCGTTACGCCGGGCATCATAAAAAGAATCTGATCGATAAGGTGGACGCCCCAGTCGTAGATCATGCCGCCGCCGTATTTTTTGTAGATATGCCACTCGTGCATATAGCCGTTGCCGGAATGGAGCTTGGATTCGATGGTGAATATTCTCCCCAAAAGCCCGTCATCATAAGCTTTTTTGATGATAAGCATATCCTTGTCCCAGCGGCGGTTCTGGTGAACCGTAAAGAAAACCCCGGCTTTTTTGCAGGCCGCCTCCATCTCGTCCAACTCGGCGACGCTCATGGCCGCCGGCTTTTCGGTGATAACGTGCTTACCTGCGGCGGCAGCCTTTAGGCACATCTCTTTGTGGAGATAATTGGGTACCGTGAGTACCACAGTATTGATGTTGGGGTCCGACAGAAGGGCATCCGCCGATTTATAGAGTTTGTAACCTTCCGTTTCCGCATCTTTCCAACGTTCCTCCGTAATGTCACAGACCGCCGCAACTTCCACCCCCGCCCGGGGGGTATTTTTGGCGTGCCATTTACCCATGCCGCCAAAACCGATAATTCCTAATTTAATTGCCATAGCAACTCCTCAATATTACAGACCGGGATTGTCCCGGAAACAAATATCCCGAATCAAGACTTCACAGAATAATCTTACCAGCCAAGCTGCCAAGTGTAGCGAGGATATTCGTTCATCGACAGTCCGAGAAAGGCCCGAAATTCGTCGGTATCCCATATAAAAACTTTGTAAATCACGTTTTTCCCTCTTAGTCCAAAGACTTATCAATTTTTTGCCGCTGCCTTTATCTGAAGCCGTTCCCGGATTTCGGCATTCTTCTCCGGAGTCAGTTTATATAAGACCATAGGAATAAGCGTCAGAAGAAAACAAACCGCCGGAAACAGGTTGACCGCGATATCAATACCCTGAACGCTTTTCGCGCTCTGCTCCGCGTTGGCGATATAGCCGAAAATTCCCATAATCGCCAAACCGATAGAAACACCGATAGCGGCGGCGATCTTGGTACTCAGGCTGATTGCGGTATAAGAAGTACCGTCTGCCCTAACGTCGGTTTTATCTTCCATGTAATCAATGGCATCGGGAACCAGGGCCATTATCGTCGGCTGCAAGAGGCCAAGGGCAATACCATATAAGGCGGTGAGAATAAAGAGCATCGTGGTATTCGTTGCCGGATCGATAAGGAATATGAGGAACAATACTACTCTTGTCGATATGCCCTTTTGCGAGAAACATCATACCGGCGGCGAATAAGCTGGGCAGCATCATCAGGGGACCGATAAGATCAAAGCGTTTAAGCACATAAATGTAATAGTACACCACGAGCCCCAGTCTGCCGAAAAATCCAGTCATGTAAAAGAGCATCATGAAAAAGATACAGACCAGCGGTTTGTTGGTAAGCACCACCCGGATCGTTTCTTTGATAGGCGCCTTCTTTTCTTCCACCGGCTTAACTACTTCCCGCGAGGTGAAGAACAAAAGAAGGAACAGGGGAATCGCCACGATAGCATAAATAGCGGTAGTGATGGCGTAACCCTGGGCGGCCGGCCTTTCCCCGCCGGAGAAGAAGAGGATCAGGGGCATGGAGATAAGGCTCAATATCACAGAACCCACATTTTGACCGATCATACGCCAGGCGTTCAGTTCCGTCCGTTCTTTGGGATCATAGGTCATCACCGTACTCAGGGCGCCGTATCCCAGATTGACCATGCCGTAGAAGGTGTCTATCAGAATATAACCAATACAGCCCCAGACGATCTTAGCTACCGCGCCGGAGAAGGGGGTAGTAAAACAAAGAATATTGGCAACCGCCAAAAGAGGGCTGCAGTAAAGTATCCAGGGCCGGAAGCGGCCGCACTTACTTTTAGTCCGTTCCTCAATGGCGCCAACTATGGGGTCGTTTACTCCGTCCCATACCTTAGTCACCAAAAGCATGACGCTGACGATAGCCGCTTCGATGCCGGCTATGTCGGTTAAAAAAACAGCAAAATAACTGCTGATAAAAGTCCAGGAAAGGTTACTGGCTAGATCGCCCATACCATAGCTGACCTTGGAAAGCAGGGAAAGCTTGGGGATTCCCCGGCCTTCACCGTTTACCGTAACTAATCTATCTGCCATACAATTCTCCTTATTGAAATAAAAAATAAAAGGATAATGTCACGCTCAAACAGCGTTTACCCAGTCACGGCCCCCAGTTCTAATGCCGCTTCATCCCCCCACTGGAAAGGCAAATAATAGGTGCGTAAACTATACTTAAAATAAACATCGTGCTTCTTGCCTTCATCCAGGCCTCCTGGTAAATCAACTATTACCGTAGCCAAATGGCCGTAGTTCCAGTAGAATGCGGTAACGCTCGCCATTTGGGCAAACGTAAACACCTCATCGTCTATTTCAAAACTTATTTTGTCCGTACCGTAAGCCTTGCCGTCAATTTTAACTTCCACATTTTCAACCAGGCACAGGGGCACACCACGGTAATAGGAAGACCGGGCATAGAGTTCAACCCCCGTTATTTCGCCTCTGCCATTTTTACGGTTTTTATAGCCCCTGCTGGAAAGGCACTGTACGTCTTTAATAGCCGGACGCAGGACAGGATCGGGGAAGGAGGGGTATGACGCGCCCAGGTAGCGGTCCAGCATTTTCTGGAAACGAATCTGGGGCTCAAAGGCATCGGCGTTAGGAGGCGGAAATCCTTCATATTCGGCGGAAATATAGCCGTCATAACCGTTCTCAACGAGAACCGGCAGTACGCCTTTGTAATTGATATTCGGTTCATCACAATCCCCGGTCATTTCCCAGAATTTTCCGTGGATGTGGATAACATAGGGCAAATGTTCCGCAAGTTCTTTTGGATCATGGTTCTCGCTGCGGCCAATGTGAAGAATAGCGCTGCGCTTGGCCGTATCATTTTCGGGGATCTTCTCAAGCATTTTTTTGCAGCGGGCCCGGAAAGAATCGTTGGATTCATTTTCGTAAGCCTTCACAAGATCGTTGACGAATTCGGGATCGGCGCCGCCCCTCAGAGCCAGGACCCTGGAAAGGGAATTTTCACTAATGTGATGCTGGAACATACTCATATCGGGGATAATGCCCAGATAGGGACTGCCCAGTTGCCGTATAATGTTAATGGTTTCCTGAATTTCCGGTAGAATCCACGAGGAGGAACCGTTGTGAATTTCCACTCCAAGTTTTACCCCATAGTCCTCACAGACGGGCTTTGCCAGACGAAACAACTCCGGGTCAAAGGTGCCGCCGATACGTATGATCGGACAATCTATGGCGGCGGCAAATTTGACATGGTTTTCAATGATCTGAAGTCCCTCCCGCCGGGTTAATTCCCGCCCCCTGAACATGGTCTTGTCCACAAAAAAATCGTGGGCCACGGTTTTTGTCCCATAACGCCACATCATTTTCTTCCAGGCCGCCATATCTTCTTTGTTGATCTCCGGGCATTCCCGGAAATAAATAATCCCCGCCGCAAGCGGCGGGGTATTGAAGATTTCTCCTTGAAATCTTTGCGTATGCGGGGGAACAAATCCCCCGCACCCCCAGTTCTAACCGCCCCAAGGGGCGGGG
>JAIRLQ010000025.1 GCA_031259345.1 Treponema sp. | reverse complement strand
TTCGATGGCGAAAGCCGACCCATTGGGGTTAAAAGGCTCCGCCGTGGTGGGGTTACCCCGGGCATCGGCGTAGCAGAAGGGAACCTGCCCCGCGGCAAAAAGCGCCCGGGCTTCCGGGCCGGAAATTGCAACGCGGCCTTCGCCGTGGCTTATGGGAATAACGTGGATGCTGCCTTCTGTCTCAAGGCTAAGCCAGGGGGAAGCGCAGGGCATGACCCGGGTGTAAACCATGCGGGAAATGTGGCGGCCAATTGTGTTAAGGGTGAGGGTTGGGGCGTTTTCCGCCGGAGCCGTAATTTTGCCGTAAGGAGTAAGGCCGGTTTTGATAAGCGCCTGAAAGCCGTTGCAAATGCCCAGGATGAGGCCGCCGCGTTTTTCAAGAAAGTCTGTGATGGCGCCGGCAATTTTGGGTGAGCGTATCACATTGGCTATAAATTTACCCGAGCCGTCGGGCTCGTCCCCTGCGCTAAAGCCGCCGGAAAAGGCTATGATGTGCGCCCCGGCGATGGCGGCGCAAAGCTCTTCGATAGATTCTTTTATATCCTCTTTGCTTTGGTTACGAAAAACCACCTGCCTTGTTTCCGCGCCCGCTTTTTGAAAAGCCCGCTCCGTGTCCCACTCACAGTTGGTTCCGGGGAATACCGGCAAAACCGCCAAAGGCAAACAAGAGCCGGGTAATGAGTAATGAACGGCTTTTTTGGTAAATGCCTTTCTTTCGCCCGTGTATGGCGGTAATTCCAAAATGCTTTCTTCGTCCAAGGCTTCAATAGAGTCCGTGCCGCGGGAGTTTTGGGGGTACACCTGGGAAAAGGGGCGCTCATAAGAACGGCGGAGGAAGGCCAGCGGTATTTCCGCGCCCGCTTTTTCGTTTTCGTCATTAAGGATACGGAAAACGCTTTCGCCAATGGTACGCCCGGCAATGACGATGCCGTTTTTTGCGGGGCTGTTTTCTCCGGTTAAGGTTACGGCAAAAGCTCCGTCAAGCTCTGCCAAAACAGCGCCCTGATAGTTTGTGCTGTTAACCATATTAAGCGCCGGGGCATAGGCTTCCACGCCGGTGGAATTGCCAAAGGCCATGAGCGCAAGCCCCGCCGCAACGCCGCCCTGAGGCACGGGGTAGGAGGCTTTTACAAGGCCCTTTTCGCCAAGCGTTGCCAAAAGAGTAAGGCCCGCCGCAAAATTGTCCCACTCGTCCCCGGTAGCGGCGGGGCTGTTTATAAGCGCGATGATGTTCCCGGCGCTGCCTGAAAGCGCGCCGGAGCGGACTTTCGCCGCAGGGGTAATTCCGGCGGCAAAGGCAACCAGTGTGGGCGGGACCGCCAGGTTTATGTTGCTGCTTTGGTCGCGGTAATTGCCGGACATACTGTCCTTTCCGCCTATGGCCGGCACCCCCAGGCGAAGCTGGGCTTCAAGGGCCCCCAAAAGAGCGGCAGCGGGAGCGCCCCAGGTTTCGCCTGTTTCGGGCCGGGCAAAATATTCCTGAAATGTCATCCAGGCTTTGCGGAAATCGCCGCCAAGGCAGGCAAATTTTGCCAGGGCTTCTTTTACCGAGCCTTTTGCCCCTTCGTAGGGATTTAGCTCCATCACGGCGGGGTCGTAGCCAAAAGTCATAAGGCTTGCCGTCAGGCAGGCGCTTTTGGGGCTGCTGTTTTTGGGCAGGACGGGAAGCAGCGCCGCCATGCCGCATTCGGGGGTGCCCTGTTCACTGCCTCCCCAGGGAAACAATACCGAAGCGGCCCCGATAGAGCCGTCAAAACGTTCCTGTAAGCCGCGGCGCGAGCCGGAACGCGGCGAGCCAAGCTCGCGCTCAAGTTCGTCAAGTAAAGAACGGGCATCTGAAGGTTTTTCAGAAGCTGAAAATCTTTGAGGGGATGGAAGCTTTGCTTTGGCGCTTCGGGGCGCGCCGTTTGTGTCAAGAAAGGCTCTGGAAAGGTTTACGATGGTTTTGCCGCGCCAATTCATGCGCAGGCGGGCGCCGCTGTCCTCGGTAATAACCGCGGTAGTAACCTCGGTAGTAACCGTAGCAGCGGCTGGCGCCGGGCTTACTACCGTTGCAATAACCGTGGCTTCAAGGTTTTCCGCGGCGGCTTCCCTGATAAAAGTTTCCGCGTCTTGCGGGGCAACTACCACTGCCATACGCTCCTGTGATTCGGAAATCGCAAGCTCCGTGCCGTCAAGACCGGCGTATTTTTTGGGGATTTTGTCCAGGTTGATGTCCAGACCGGCGGCAAGCTCGCCCACCGCCACGGCGACCCCCCCGGCGCCGAAATCGTTACAGCGCTTGATAAGGCGGCTAAGCCCGGCCTTGCGAAAAAGCCGCTGGAGCTTGCGTTCTTCTACGGCGTTGCCTTTTTGCACCTCGGCGCCGAATTTTTCAACAGACTCGCTGGTGTGTACTTTTGATGAACCTGTGGCGCCGCCTATGCCGTCCCGGCCTGTACGCCCCCCTACAAGGATCACCGCATCGCCCGGGGCGGGCTCTTCACGGCGAACAGCGGCGGCAGGGGTTGCGGCGATTACAGCGCCCAGTTCCATGCGTTTGGCGTTAAAGCCGGGGTGGTAAAACTCCGCAACCTGCCCTGTGGCAAGGCCTACCTGGTTACCGTAAGATGAATAGCCGGAGGCCGCCTCCCTGGCAATCTTTATCTGGGGGAGCTTGCCCGGAAGGGTTTCCTGCAGGGGGGTCCGGGGATCGCCCCCGCCCGAAACCCGCATGGCCTGGTAAACAAAGGCCCGACCGGAAAGGGGGTCGCGGATTGCGCCGCCCAGACAGGTTGCCGCCCCGCCAAAAGGCTCAATCTCGGTGGGGTGGTTGTGGGTTTCATTTTTAAAAAGAAGCAGCCAGGGCTCGCTGTATACGGCATCCCCGCATAGCGAAGTAACTTTGCCATGCGCGCCAAGTTCCGCCGGGCTGTCAGAAAATTCGGCGTCAACCTTAATGGTACAGGCGTTGATCTCTTTTGATTCGTCAAGGCCGGCGGCAAGGCCGCGCTTTTTTAAAACTTTCACCCCGATAGTCGCCATGTCCATTAGTGTACGGGGGCGGTGCGCGGCATCTGCGCCGTACACTTCTTTGCGGGCTTCCTCGTAAAGCGCCAGGGCGTTTTTCAGTTTGTCCTGGGAGCCGGCATCAATCTCTTCCAAAATGGTATTAAAGGTGGTATGGCGGCAGTGATCCGACCAGTAAGTATCCAGCACCCTAAGCTCCGCCAAAGTCGGGTCCCGTTTTTCCGAGGCAAAATAGCTTTGGCAAAAAAGCAGGTCTTCGGCGGACATGGCAAGGCCGTACTTTTGGGCAAGAGCCTTCAGGGCGGCATTATCCGCCACGCAAAAACCCGAAAGAAACGGAATGTCAGGGGGATTTTCCCCTTCATTTTCCAGGGTAAGCGGAAGATCTGCCGAAGCTTCCCGGGAATCCACAGGGTTAATAAGGTGTTTTTTAACCGCGTCAAGGGCACCACCGGAAAGCGCTTTGTCCCGTGTATTAAAAATATAAACAGTCGCGCATTTGACAGCCGGCCGTGTTCCAACAACAAGTTCGATGCATTGCCCGGCGGAATCGGCCCGTTGATCGTACTGGCCCGGCAGGTATTCAACGCTGAAATACTGTGACCAAATGCCGTTTTCGTCCGGGAGGGAAGGGCTGCCGCAAAACATCTCGTTTAAGTATACGGTATCGCACTGAGGTTCGGAAAAAACCGCTTCTATAGCTTTTTTAAACTGCCCGTCATCAAGCCCGGAAACATCGTAGCGCCTAAGGACACGGAGCCCCTCAAACCCTGCCAATTCCGGAAAGCGGCTGCCCAAAAAATCCGCCAATTCGGCGCGCAGCCTCCGCGCTTCACCGTCAAAACCTTCTTTCTTTTCTATATAAACGCGCTTAACCATAATGTAAATATATTATGGCTTTATCCGGCAAGTTGACAATAGCGGGGTATATGGGTATAACTTAAGGGGTAAGAAAACCTCCGAAAACTGAAGTTTTCAGAGGTTCCCTTAAGGAAGTTAGAAGAAGGAAGAGCAAGCTCCTGAATCCGGTCCTGTAGCTCAGTGGATAGAGCGGCCGCCTCCTAAGCGGCTGGTCGGCCGTCCGATTCGGCCCAGGATCAACAGAACGCGGTATAATATAAAGTATTACAAGAGGCTTGCTTTTGGTTTGCCAATAATTCTTTCTGCCATGTAAGACAAAACGACTGATATTGGAAAATCGCATCTATGTATAGAGAGACGCCAATTCCATAATTTCCTTATAACAACTTACAGTGGCATCCATAAAACAGTTTTATTCGAAAATCTGGTTTAATACCCCGGCGTAAACTATGTTTGCACGCTTGCTCCGTAGAGACTCATTTCGAGTTGGAGCGGCAGAAAGTCAAATATGAGTCCCAAGTGTAGCACAAAAAGGATACGTATCGCGGGATAAAAAAGAAAAAAGCTCCCCGTTTCGGAGCATCTTTTTACACTTCAGATATGAACTGGCGCTTCGAATACTTCTTGAGGTATACAATTCTCATCAGCTTTCGATCCGGCAATGACAAGACCGGCACTTTGCCGTACCGGCTTGCGTGCAGGAACGCGAGAGCGTTTTTCTCCATCAGCGTCAGCAGGGCCGCGGCGTCGGATTCATCCCCGGCGTAACAAACAGCCCCCAATTCCCTGACCAGGGCCCCGTTGCGTTTTTTCAGCGCCTTTACAATACCGAATACGCTATCCGACGGGACACATTTTGCGTCATTACCCACCATTTGCGCGAAATCGTCCAGAATCGCGGGCAGCTTTTTTATGCCAGGAAGCGCGGCGCATGTTTCCGTCGCCCGGTGAACCAATATTTTCGCAGCCGGGTTGGACGATAACAAAGCCGCGTGTATCCTTAACGGAAAGGGCAAATCACTGCCGTTCAAAGCGTACGTTTTTTGGCTGCCGTTTGCCGTATACAGCAATTCGTCATCGGATACCAGACAGCTGATACCATCAGGGCTGCCATCGGAAAAATCAGAAAAACCAGGAGATGACATTGCCCGGTGACATATATCTTCCAGCAAAACGGCGCGCCTAAAAGCTGTTTCCCTGTCTTTGCCGGTAATCAACACTCCGTGCTTTTCCATGAGTATAGCCGAACTGTTTTTGTTTAATTCCTTCGCGACGTTTTTCTTCAGTTTCTTTGTGCCGGGCAGCCCGTATCCGGCAAGCATAATCTCCCCGCCCAATTCCGCTTTTTCATCGGGAGCAGGCCCAAGACCCGCAAACCCCGCGACGCTGATGCAGGCAGCGTATGTCTGATGCGTATGAATCACAAAGTTGGCTTCCCGGTTTGATTTATAGGCGGCCGCATGGATCCCTTTTTCGGAAGAGGGCTTGACGCCGCCTTCGTGCCGCAGCGTATCCATATCAACAACGACAATCATCTCAGGCGTGAGCCTATCATACCCAATACCGCTCGGGGTGATAACAAAACGCTTGTCATCCAGGCGGCAGCTTATATTGCCCCATGTTCTGACGACCAAACCCCGCTCCACAAGTTCGGCGGAGGCCTTGAGGACCTCGCTCCTTGCCACATTCCTGTCCATGGCTCTAACCTTTGACAACGATATGGTCAAATACCCTGTCGAAGCGTAACAACACATCATCAATATCTTTTTTGGCGTATGTCGCGTTAGTGTAAAGACGGTTGCCCGCCAGCGTGACCAATCCCTCCGCCATATAAGCGGCGCCCATATATTCCATTTCACGCTTCCTCACGGATGTTGCCTTCAAAATACCGGGAATCTGCCACAACTTTCCCCAGTTTATGGCATAGTGCATGGTTCCCAATGTATCCAAATGGCAGATTGAGCCGACATTGTGCGCTACAAAAGGAAGCTTGCGCTTATCAATCAGGGCGTTAAGACCGTCAGTCAGATAATCACCCATCTCATTGGCTTTTGTACAGGCGTCGGTACGCTCCATCTCGCAAAGCGTAGTATAACCGGCAACACAGCTCAACGGCGTAGCCGCCAGGGTGCCGCCCGACAGCGCTTTTTTTCCGCCGCCGTCAAGTCCCGCGCCAAGAAACTTCATATACTCGCGCTTGCCCCCAAGCCCGCCGGCTCCGGGATATCCACCGGCGATAACCTTGCCGAACACTGTCAAATCGCGATACACGCCAAAATATCCCTGCGCCCCGCTCATGCCCATGCGGAAGCCGGTTACCACTTCATCAAAGATAAGCAACGCGCCGTATTTTCTGCAAAGAGCCTCCGCGCCCCTGTTAAAATCTTTATCAACGGGGCGTGTTCCGCTCTCCGGACCGATAGGCTCAACACAAACAGCAGCAGTACCGCCTTTTAGTATATTACCGCGCAAAACACGTTCAAGATCGTTTAAATCGTTCGGGAAGAACTCGCGGGTCTTCTTAAAGCAGAAACCGGGAATGCCCGGCGACTGTATTCCCTTTGTACCAGGTATGCGTATACCGTAAGCAAGCTGATCACTCCAGCCGTGATACGCTCCGCCCATTTTTACGATATTTTTTTTCTTTGTCGCCAGGCGGGCAACACGAACGGCGGCCATGCATGCCTCGGTTCCTGAAGTGTACATTCTGAACATATCTACGCTTGGCATACATTCCGCAATTTTAGCGCCCAGGAGGTACTCATACTCGTGAAACAAACCCGTAGAGGGACCGCATCTTTCCAAAAGCTCAAAAACTTTCGCCTTTACCGCACCGGGATTACTTCCCAGGACCGTGGGGCCGCCGGACTGCAGGAAATCGTAATACTCGTTGCCGTCCAGGTCGGTAAGCGTGTGGTCTTTCGCGGCGGTAAAAACCAGCGGGAACGGATAGTTAAAAGCCAGGTTATGCTGAACGCCGCCGGGAATGATGTCTTTGGCTTTTGCAATCATCTGCCTGGATTTGACACATTTTTTGTCAAAGTATTCGCTTTCGTAACGTTTTAACGCCTCATCATTGATCGAATAGACCGGCTGTTTTATAAGATCATCCAGCTTTTTCGTGACGCTTTTTGCATCCACGTACCTCGACAGCGCGATTTTCTTTTCCATGAAAAATTCTCCTTAAAAAAACGGCGTCATTTTTGAGCCGCCGTATTGAGCAGGGCAAACGACTTTTTGTTGTCTTTATACAGAGACGTAAATACGCTGAAATTCCTGTCGTACACAGCCTTATGTTCAGGGTTAGGGACGAAAAGTCGGTACTCCGGCAGCAGGTCTTTTGCGCTCTCGATAGATGGAATTTTTCCAATTGCTTTTGCCAGTAACACCGCCGCGCCCAACGCGCCGACGTTTTGCGGCTCGGGACGGGTGATAACCTTATGGCCGATAATATCGGCCAGTATCTGACAGACAACAGGCGACAAGGCTCCACCGCCGCAGACAACAATGTTTTCCGAAGTCTCAACTTTTCTTTTTTGCGCTTCAAGCATATAGCGGCAATGGAAAGCGATACCCTCAACAACAGAACGTATCAGCGCGGTTTTCCCCGTTTCAAGGCCGATGTTGAAGAACATCCCTCTGGCGTTGCTGTCTTC
>JAIRLQ010000485.1 GCA_031259345.1 Treponema sp. | reverse complement strand
GGGCCAGGGAACGTACCGCGGTGTGCTTTTGGATATTGTCCTGGTACACCTTTGCCAATAGCCTTTCGATAATGGGGAAAGCGATATAGGCGCTGTGGAATTCGTGTTCATACCGCCCTATGCTCATTCCCAGGTCGTGGAGCATGGCCGCAAAAATTACCGCGGTAAGGCTGTCTTCAAAATCGCCGTACTTTTCCCGTTCCAGGCTTGTTTGTATGCCGGCCTTTTTTAAAAGATTCATCATGATGATGCCGTTTAGCGCGACGCTGCGCATGTGTACCGGACCGTGGTCGTTAAAGCCAAGCCGTACTATAGAAACATTGTTGGCGTATTCCTGGGTTGCCTGGATTTCTTCGTCTGCCAAAAGAAGTTTTGTCCCTTCCAGGGAGGGGCCCTTAAAATTGTACAATTCCAGGGTTTCTATCAACTTGCTGTCCAATGCCAGCTCTTTGGGTGATCTCATATAAATAAAGTATAGCTTTTTAACTTTGGATACCGCAAGACGCCGATAATAGGGTATGGGAAAAAAGCCTCTTGTAACGTTGGCGCTTCTTTTCTTTGCGGTTTTTGCTGCGGAAACCCAGGAGCTTTCCCTTTCTTCCGGGGATCTCCGCATTGAGCAGCGCGCCGATGGCGGGTTTCATCTTTTTATTCGCAAAAAGCCGGGGATGGTCTCGGTGCTCATCACCGAATCTACCAAAGATCCTTCCTTTAGCGCCGACAATTACGCATACCGGGCCGGCGAATGGAATGCCGTAAACGGGAGCGAGCTCCGCCTGCTTAACGGCGCGCCGGTCAGGAATATCTTTTCGCTGGTGGATTCCTCCTCGGAGCCCCACCCCGAACTGGGGGAGGCATTTCATGTTTTTATCCCCTGGATTATTTACTACGGTTACGAAGGCGGCCGGCATGGGGAACTGTATGTGGTGGACGGTACGTATCTTAATATCAGGGCTTTTTCTTACCCCTTTGCCGATTACCGCGGGCAGTTCAGGGATAATCCTTTTGTGCTCCGGGTAACGCAAAAGCCCGAAGGCGCGTACATGAAAGAGACCGAGGACGCCTTTAAGGAAATTGTCGGGGATTCCGGCGGTTACCTGGTAAGGGCTTCCGGCCCCGGCGATTTGGTAGAAAAAATCCGTTTCCTCCTTGAGGAAGAAACGGGCAAGTCCCTTGATTTAGTGCTTTGCCTGGACACTACCGCCAGCATGGCGGACGATATTGATTCGGTGCGGGAAATGCTTATCCCCATGCTTGAGGAAATTATTTCCGCTTTTACGGAATTCCGCATCGGCATGGTGCTGTATAAAGATTATTTTGAAGAATACCTCAACCAGGTGATTCCCTTTACCGCTGATTTTGCTATGTTTCAGCGGAACTTAAACGCCATTAGGGTAAGGGGCGGCAGGGACATCCCCGAGGCGGTTTACGAAGCTTTGTACGAAGGCGCGATACAATTCCCCTGGGAAAAAGAAAGCCGCCTTATGATTCTGATTGGCGACGCGCCGCCTCATCTGCGGCAGCGGGGCATGATTTCAAAAGAAATGGTAGACAAAGCGGTAGCGGCAAGGAACATAAAAGTCTCGGCAATTATTCTTCCGCAATGAAATACGCGAGCCGGCGAGTGTGTTGATCCAGTGTGTTGATACATTAACATTCGCGGGACAAGGGCGCCTGTTTCCGCGCCGGCTGTTTTATCCCTTTACCGCGCCGGCGGTAAGGCCCTTGATAAACTGTTTGCTGGCCACTAAATAAAGGGCGATAACCGGGATAGCCGACAGGGTCAGGACGGCAAGGACCTTAGACCAGTCGGTCTGGTATTGGCCGAAAAGCCGGGTTACCCCCAGCAGCACCGTTTTGGCGCGGTCGTCGTTGATAAAGATAAGGGGGAACCAGAGATCGTTCCAAAAGGGGACGAGGTTATAAATGGCGACGGTGGCCAGGGCCGGCCGCAGCAGGGGGGCGATAATCCGCACAAAAACGCCGAAGCGCCCGGCTCCGTCGATAATGGCCGCCTCGGTCAATTCGTAGGGTACGGCGTGGATAAATTCGGTTAAGACAAATACGGCGACCGGCACGCCCATGGCCACATAGATCGGGATAAGGGACCAGATGGTGTTAAGCAACCCCAGGAACTTAACCAGTTCCAAAAGGCGTATTGAGGCGATTTTGATGGGAAGCATCATCCCGGCTATAAGGAAAAAGTACAGGGCCCGGGAGATTTTACCCCGCCAGTTTGCCAGGGCGTACCCCGCCAAAGCGCCCGCCAGAAGCAGGATAATTAGAGACAAGACCACGACGATAAAACTATTCTTAAAATAACCCAGAAAATCGCTGTCGGAAATAACCGCCCCGTAATTAGCGATGTTCCATTTTTGGGGGAGCCCAAAGGGGTTTTGATAGATAGAAAGCCGGTCTTTGAAAGAGTTGATCACCATCACCCAGAGGGGAAAGATCACGATCAGGGACCAAATGCCCAGGATGATATGGGAGGGGATGTGCAGATTCTGCCGTTCCAGTGAGCCGCGTCTCATCTAATCCCTTCCCTGGCTTGCCCGCAGGGTCGGCATAACCCCCAGGCAGAGTACGAAAAAAGTGATCGTGGCGATGGCCGCGCCCATGCCCGGATCGGGGATGCCTACCGGGTGCTGTCCCGCGATTCCCATCCGGTAGAACAGGGTTCCGATAAGGTCGGTAGCGTAATTCGGCGCACCGTTGACATTCTCCATGGCAAAGACCACGTCAAAAGCGTTAAAGTTATTCACAAAGGTAAGGATGGCGACCATGCCCACCACCGGTTTAATTAGGGGAAGTTTGATATGCCAAAACACTTGCAGCGGGTTTGTACCGTCAATCGAGGCCGCCTCGAAGTAGTCGTCACTGATGTTCCGCAGGGCGGCCACAAACATCATCACCGGTATGCCTATCCACTGCCAGCAGGAGACTAAAGACACGCAGGCCAGCGCAGTAAGCCGGTCCCCCAGCCAGGGCCGGACCAGAAAGTCCAGGTGAAGCCGCTGGAGAAAGGGCCCGCTCCATACGGGGTTAAGAAGGAGCTTCCACAGATACCCGGTTACCAGGACCGCCAGTGTAACAGGCACAAAGATCACCGTCTGGTAGAATTCCCGGCCTCTAAGGTTTTTGCCGGTCAGCAGGGTGGCGAAAACAATGCCCAGGCCATTTTGGACCAAGAGATGGACAAAGAAAAAGAAAAAAGTATGGGCAAAGGCGCCCCAGTACCGTATGGAGTACTGAGGGACGGTAAAGAGTTTGATGAAATTGTCAAAACCAACAAATCTGCGGCCTATCCCCGCCGAACCGGTATAAAAACTCAGCCAGAGCGAGTTGAGAAGAGGCCAGGCCATAAATATCACATAAAAAATCAATGCAGGCGCTAAATACGGCAGCCATGTTGTCAGGGTTCCCGTTCCCACCGAAGGATTTTTCCGGGGCCTTACGGCCATAGGTCCCTCCCAAGAATTGTTTTCCGGCGGCGCGCCGGTTTAATACCGCGCGGAGGCCCGCTAACGCATCCCCGCCGCGGCTGTCTCCATATCATTGGCCGCCTGCTGCGGAGTCTGCTCACCCTTCAAAACCTTGATAACCGCCTGATTCATCGGCGCGTAAAGATCGAGGAATTTGGGCCAGACAAAGCGGGCATCGGTATCCCTGCCGTTGTTAAGGGCGAGGAATTCGTTGGCGTGGGGATCATCCAGCTTGATAGGAGCGCTGATCATCGGGAAGAAGCCCACCGGCAGGGCCTTTGACGCCACCGCGGCGCCCTCGGGCGAAGCCAGCCAGGTGAGGAAATCCCGGCATTCCTGGGGGTACTTCGTGGCCTTATTGTAGGTTATGGCCATGTCAGGATGGAAGGTGATCAGCGTGGCGCGGCCGCTGGGCGCGGGCATGGCGAAAAGCCCCCATTCAAAGGGCGCGCCGTCGTACACCCCGGCGGTCCAGGAACCGTCCATGAACATCACCGCCTGCTGGGTGTTAAAAAGCGCCTGAGAATCGTTGTAGGTTACCGACTCAAAACCCTTGGGAAGATACCTGGCGGCATCGGCCATGGCCTGGAAACTGGCGACAAAATTGGCGTCATTCAGTTTTTTCGCCCCGGATTCATACGCGGCGCGCTCGGTCCCGCCACCTACGAAGTTGGGAAGCATCCCCAGGTAGAACACCTCAAGGATATCCCATTCGTCGGCTACCCCGTTGGCAAGGGGGGTATAACCTTTGGCGGCCAGGGTCCCGCAAAGGGTGAGAAATTCTTCCCAGGTCTGGGGGATTGAAAGCCCTTCCTTTTGAAAAATGGTCTTGTTGTAATACACCGCGTGGGAAACCGCGGCAAAGGGAACGGCAAACATCTTGCCGTCGGGCATCTGCCAGGGGGCAAGGTTTGCCGCGCTGAAATTCTGCTTAACCCCGGGAATGTCGCTGCAGTCGGCAAAATAACCGGCATTGAACAGTTCCTGGCCCGGCGCGTAGCTTCTCGCGTACATCAGGTCGGGACCGGTGCCGCCGTCAAGCTGCAAGCGCAGGGTGGCGTTGTAATCCGGCGGATTGGTGGGCCGGAACTGAATGGTAACATTGGGCTTGATCTTTTTGTATTCGGCCAGAAGGTTGTTCATCTGCGCCACATCATCGGCCCGCCAGGAACCCATTACCAGGGTTACCGTACCGGCACTTGAAGAATCCTTTCCGCCTCCCGCGTACAATGGGGACAGAACTCCCGCCACGAACAGTAAAACACCGATCATTTTCATCATTCTTTTCATCACTTGTTCCTTCTTCAAAATAGACTTGTCTTTAGATTGTTTCCTCATCTCGCAATTGATTATACTTGTTTATATATCAATGTCAACCGGCAAGTTTGAGAAGCTTCGATTCGGAATTTGGCCGCAAACCGGACTATCCCCAAATAACCAACCGGGTTGTTGAACAAGTCCAATAGGCGCCTAATCCCCGGTTCTATTCCGTTTGGCTTCAATTTCTGAAATTGTAGCCATTATTTTTTCCGAGAGGATTCTATACTTTGGGGGTAAAAGCTCCGCGTCGGGAGTGTCGTAACGTTTAAGGAGTGAGGCAAATTCTGCTTTGGATTCATTGTACTTTTTCTGCTTGTAATAGATAAAGGCAATCTCGTATTCCGCGGCGCAGACATATTCCATGTTTGTGGGAAAGCGTTCAAGTACAGTCTCGTAATATCTGAAAGAAACTTTGTAGCGGTTATGGTCCGACGCTTCCTGCGCCCGCTGGATAAGCTCTGCCGGCGTCAGCTCGGTGCTGATTTCGTCGGGGACGGAGAAACAGGCCGCCGTCGCCAGCAACAGCGCCATAACAGGAATTTGTAATAATTTAGCCATGCTCATACTGTAAGCTATAGCATGAAAAGGGACGAAAAACAAGTGCGCCGGTAAAACACTAATCCAGCTCCGTCGCAAGGGTAAAAACTTCGTCTTTGTTCGACAGGGTTTTTTTGAGATTCCGTATAAACTCCCGGGTGTCCCCCATTTCTTCGTAGGAAGCGCATGAGTCAAGATAACGCCGGGTAATTGTACAATACTTGTAAAGTTTTTCTTCACCCAGCTTTTTTTTCCACTTACCGGCAGCGCAGCGAACCCGCAGCACATACTGCCCGGTTTTGTCCGATTTTGCCGGAATTAGTTTGCAGTGAATACAGTTGGCGCAGTAAATTTTACCGTTGTGAAACCCCTCGTCTTCACGGGCTGCCGCACTGTTTTGTTCCTTGACCAAAGTCCTTTGTTCACTTTCCACTGCTCCTTCAATCCGCATCATAATCACCTCACCTCTGTATATTTATTCAAAAAACTATTAGTTTAGTCAATATACCGCTCATGATGTTGACGTAACTTAATATTTATGCAAAATAAAGATTTCACTTTCGTGAATTTTTATACGGTTTTATGCGCGAAGCGCAACAGGCTGCCAGGGAGGCTTTTGATATGAACGCGGGAATCATCGGCGCGACGGGCTATGCCGGAGCGGAGCTTGTCCGCCTCCTTCAGGCTCATCCGGGTATAAAAAATTTGAACGCGGCGTCGGTTAGTTTTGAAGGTGAAAATATCGAAAATATTTATCCCAACTTTTTAAAGAATGTATCCTGCCCCCTTGTAAAGCCTGAAGAAGCAATAGCCCGTTCGGATGTGATTTTTTCCGCCCTGCCCCACGGGGTAGGTGAGGGCTACGCAAAGGCCTGCGTTGAAAGGGGTATCTCTTTTATCGATCTTTCCGCGGATTTCCGTTTTGGTGATGATGAAGCGCTGTTTGCCGCATGGTACGGCCAAAGGTACAAATACCCGGAACTGCGCTCCCGTTCTGTTTACGGCCTCCCGGAGCTTAACCGGGCCAGGCTTCGGGAACTGGCCGCGGACGGCCCCGTCATAGTCGGCAATCCCGGCTGTTATCCTACTGCGGCTTCTCTGGGCGCCTTTCCGGCTTTGGCAAAAGGGCTGGCGGCAGAGGGTGCCACCATTATCGTCGATGCCGCTTCGGGGGTTACAGGCGGCGGCAGGGAGCCCGGCAGGGCCTATCATTTTCCCGAATGTTCCGATTCCATGTCGCCATACAAAGTGGGCGCCCACAGGCACAGCCCCGAAATACGGCGCAGCTTTGCCGCAATGGCAGGCCGGGGGGGCGTCTGTGCGCCGGGCGTTGTTTTTACCCCTCATCTTGCGCCCATGAACCGGGGTATACTCGCTGCCCTCTATATTCCCCTGGCCCGGGCATGGCAGTCGCCGTCAATGGGAAATGCGCCGCCGTCCAAAGAGATCGCGGCAAAGGCGGCGGAAATAAGGCGGCTTTACGCGGACTTTTACAAAGACGAGCTTTTTGTGCGGGTTTTGCCCGAAGGAGTTTTTGCCGCTACCGGACGGGTGCGGCAATCAAATTTTTGTGATATTTCGGTACATCTGGATCAGTCGGGAACAATGCTTATAATAGAAAGCGCCATCGATAATATGGTAAAAGGCGCGGCCGGGCAGGCGGTACAGAACATGAACATTGTTATGGGTTTTGAAGAAAGCGCCGGCCTTGCCATGATTCCGGCTTTGTTTTAGGGAGCAATAATTTTAGGGAGCGATAAAATGAAAGAAATTTCGGGGGGCGTGTGCGCGCCAAAAGGGTTCAGGGCCGGCGGAATTTGGTGCGGCATTAAAGCGTCCTCCCGGAAACGGGATCTGGCTCTTATCTATTCCGAAAAGCCCTGCACGGCGGCGGCCGTGTTTACCCGGAACCGGGTTAAATCCGCATCTGTGCTGGTAAGCCAAAAACATCTGGAACGGGGAATTTGCCGGGCGGTAATTGCCAATTCGGGGAATGCCAACGCCTGCACCGGCGAAGACGGTTTACGGGCGGCCAAAAAAATGGCGGAGCTTGCGGCAGACCTTTTCGCCATACGTACCGATGAAGTGGCGGTGGCTTCTACCGGGGTTATCGGGGTGCCCCTGCCTGTTGCCGCAATCGAGAGCGGCATAGAAAGTCTTGCAAGCTCCCTTCGTTCCGATGAGTCCGGCCACGAAGCAGCCCTGGAAGCAATCATGACAACCGATACCCGGAAAAAAGGCGGCGCTTTTGAAATCGAGATCGAGGGCAAAGCCCTGCGTTTAGGCGCTATGGTTAAAGGTTCGGGGATGATTCATCCTAACCTGGCGACTATGCTGGGCTTTATCACCACAGACGCGGCAATTTCCCGGGAAATGCTTGACGCCGCCTTGCGCCGGGCGGTTTCCCGAAGTTTCAACAGCCTTAGCATAGACGGGGATACTTCAACCAACGACACCATCCTGGTAATGGCTTCGGGCCTGTCGGGGATAAGCCCTATCGAAACAAAAGGCGAAGCTTTTGAAGCTTTTGCCGCTGCCCTGGAGGCCCTTTGCGTAAAGCTGTCCCGGGACATGGCCAGGGACGGCGAGGGCGCTACCAGGCTTCTTACCGTTACTGTTACAGGCGCGCAGGATGAGGACAGCGCACGCAGCTTGGCAAAAGCTGTGGTTTCTTCTAATCTGGTCAAGGCCGCCTGTTTTGGCGCCGATGCCAACTGGGGAAGGGTGCTTTGCGCTATGGGCTACTCGGGAGTGGATTTTGATCCCGATCATGTTGATGTAAGTTTTGCGGGCAAAGCCGGTGTAATTCCGGTGTGCAAAGAAGGGGCGGCCTGCCCCTTTTCTGAAGAAGACGCAAAAAAAGTTCTTTTAGAAGACGAAATTGAAATCCGAATAAAAGCCGGCGCCGGTTTGGGAGAGGCTGCCGCCTGGGGTTGTGATTTGAGTTATGACTATGTAAAAATTAACGGGGACTATCGCAGTTAATTAGAGTTCCATAATGGGGACACATTGACTGCGGGTCCGCGGCAAGTTTAGGGGCAGTGATGAAAGAAAATTCAATAAGCAACAAAGAAAGGGCAGCAGTAATGATTCAGGCCCTGCCTTATATTCAGAATTTCCGGGGAAAAACCATCGTGGTCAAGTACGGCGGCAATGCCATGATCAACGAAGAACTTAAAGCCGCGGTTATTCAGGATGTGGTTTTTATGGCGTGCGTGGGCATCAGGGCGGTGCTGGTTCACGGCGGCGGCCCGGAGATCGAGGCCATGCTTAAAAAGGCGGGCAAAGAAAGCCGCTTTGTAAACGGGCTCCGTTATACCGATGAAGAAACCATGGAGATTGTTCAAATGGTTCTTTGCGGCAAGGTGAATAAGGATATCACTTCACTTATCCAGCGGGCGGGAATAACGGCTATGGGGCTCTGCGGCATTGACGGCGCCCTGCTTCAGGCCAGGCGTCTGGGCGACGATCTTGGCCTTGTGGGCGAAATCGAAAAAGTTGACGCGGCTTTGCTTAATGCCCTGCTGGACAGAGGCATTATTCCGGTGATTTCTTCCGTAGCCCTGGGCAGGGGTGACGGGGCGGTTTCGCTTAATATCAACGCCGATACCGCGTCCGCCAAAATCGCTTTGGCTGTAGGGGCGGAAAAGCTTATCCTTATGACGGATGTCCGGGGGATACTGCGCAATGTCAACGATCCGGATTCCCTCATCAGTTCTTTAAGCAGGCAGGAACTTGACGGCCTTAAAAAATCGGGGCTTGTCAGCAAAGGCATGATTCCCAAGCTGGACTGCTGCAAAGAGGCTCTGGACGGCGGGGTAAAGAAAGCCCACATTATCGATGGCCGCCTTCCCCATGCGCTTATGATAGAGTTGTTTACCGAGGAAGGGATCGGCACCATGATTGAGTAACATAGGGGGATTTATGTCTACAGTTTTTATGAATACGTACCACAGGCTGCCGGTAACTTTTGCGAAAGGCGATGGCGCCTGGCTTACGGATATTAACGGCAAAAAATATCTTGACTTTTCTTCCGGTATAGCGGTGAACTGTCTGGGCCATAATTACCCGCCCCTGGTAAAAGCGATTTCCGAACAGGCGGCCAAATATAATCATGTTTGTAATTATTTTTCCAGCGATGTGTCCGAAGCGTTTGCCGAAAAACTTGTTGCCGCCTGTTCCGGCGCGGCTATGAAAAAAGTTTTTTTGTGTAATTCCGGCGCCGAAGCCAACGAAGGGGCCTGCAAAATTGCCAGAAAATATTCTCTTCTAAAATACGGCCCCGGCAGACATAAGATTGTTACCCTTCGCGGAAGCTTCCATGGAAGGACCATTACAACCCTTTCGGCTACGGGCCAGGACGCGTTACACAAGGACTTTGGCCCCTTTACCGAAGGTTTTGTCCATGTGCCTGCCGGGGACATGGACGCGCTGGAAAGGGCCCTTGATCCCAAAACAACCGCGGGCTTTTTAATCGAGCCCATTCAGGGTGAAAGCGGCATCTGGCCTCTGGACGGGGAATATGGCCGCTCTGCCGCAAAACTCTGCGCCGGGCGGGATATACTGCTTATGTTTGACGAAATACAGGCAGGCCTGGGACGGACGGGAACTTTCCTGGCCTGCGAAGCCTACGATTTGCAATCGCTGGGGCTTAACCCCGATTTGGTAACCCTGGCAAAAGGCCTCTGCGGGGGAATACCCGGCGCCGCGGTGCTTGCGGGCGAAAAGACGATGGATGTTTTTCAAACCGGCGATCACGGTTCAACTTTTGGCGCTAATCCCCTGGCTGCCGCGGCAGGGCTTGTTGTTCTTGATACCGTAAACAGGAGCGGGTTTCTTAAAGATATTTCCCGAAAGGGAGAAAAATTTGTTTCTATTATTAAAGGATGGAAAGATCCCAAAGTAAAAGAAATCCGGGGCCGGGGGCTCATACTTGGCATTGACATTGCAGATGATGCCTCAGACGATGCCCCAGGCAAGGCCTGGCCGGTTTTGGAAAAAGCCGTTTCCGCCGTCAATCCCGGCCTTCTTTTGCTCACGGCGGGTAAAAATACCATTAGGCTTCTTCCCCCCTATATTATAAAAGACGAAGAAATCGAGATGGGGCTTGAGATACTGAAGGGCTGCCTGATATTATAATTTTGCAAGACTTGCAAGGAGCGTTTTTATGAAGAAAAAAATAGTCCTGGCTTATTCCGGCGGACTTGATACAACGGTAATTATCCCCTGGCTAAAAGAAAATTATGACTGCGATGTTGCCGCCGTTTGCGTAGATGTCGGCCAGGAAGCAGACTGGAAAAGCATCAAACAGCGCGCCCTGGATACCGGCGCGTCAAGCTGCGTTGTGGCGGATGTGAAACGGGAATATGTTGAAAACTATGTATGGCCGGCCCTAAAAGCCAACGCCCTTTACGAGGATAAGTACCTTTTGGGCACCAGTACCGCCCGCCCCCTTATCGCCAAGGTATTGGTAGATGCCGCCAAAAAAGAAAAAGCCCGGGCTATTGCCCACGGCGCCACCGGCAAGGGGAACGATCAGGTTCGCTTTGACATGGGCATTATGGCCCTGGCGCCGGATTTGGAAATTATAGCCCCCTGGCGGATCTGGGACATAAAAAGCCGCGAGGAAGAGATTGCCTATCTTGAAAAGCGGCGCATTCCCGTACCCATGAAAAAAAGCGATTCTTACAGCAGGGACGATAACCTATGGCATATTTCCCACGAAGGCCTTGAACTGGAAGATCCCGTTAACGAGCCTTCCCTTGGCCGTATGCTCAAAATGACCACCCCGCCGGAAAAAGCGCCTAACAAGAGTGAGTATGTGGAAGTTGATTTTGAGGCCGGAATTCCTGTGGCGGTGAACGGTAAAAAAATGGACCCTGTCGCCCTGGTAAAAACCTTAAACAAAATCGGCGGCGCTCACGGCGTGGGCCTTTGCGATCTGGTTGAAAACCGGGTTGTGGGCATGAAAAGCCGCGGAGTGTACGAGACCCCGGGGGGTTCCATTCTTTACTATGCGCACCAGGAGCTTGAACACCTGTGCCTTGACAGGCAGACTTATGCCTTTAAGCAGCAGATAGGCCTTAAAATGGCGGAAGTTATTTATGGCGGCCTTTGGTTTACTCCCTTGCGGGAAGCCCTGGAGGCTTTTGTGGATTCAACCCAAAAAACGGTCAGCGGCAAAGTACGGCTCAAATTGTACAAAGGCAGCATTTCTTCCGCCGGCGCCGAAAGCCCTTATTCGCTCTACAATGCCAGTATCGCGAGCTTTACTACCGGTGAGCTTTATAACCACGCCGATGCCAAAGGCTTTATTCGCCTGTACGGTCTTCCGGTGCTGGTGAGGGCGCTTATGGAAAAGGACAGAAAAAATGCCGCGAAATCCCCGGTAAAGAGAAAGAAACCATAATATGGCGGGCCATGAAACCAAAAAAACACGGCCTAAAAAAAATGCCTCCGGGGTAAAGGCCGGCTCCCCCTTCCAGCCCCTTTGGGCAGGGCGGCTCGCGGAAAAACCCGGGGCGGAAGCCTTTGCGTTTCAGGCGTCTATCGGCGTGGATAAGCGCCTGGCCGCCTGTGTTATAGAGGGGAGCCGCGCCCATGCGGTCATGCTTGGTAAACAGGGGATCATCCCTAAAGAGGCGGCGGCGAAGCTGGACAAAGAGCTTTCGAAAATCGCCGCCGAGCTTGAAAGCGGCAAACTCGTAATTGACGAAGCCGCGGAGGATATTCATTCCTTTATCGAAGGCGTTTTAACCGGACGGCTGGGCGACGATGGCCGCATGGTGCACGCCGGGCGCAGCCGGAACGATCAGGTGGCGGTAGACTTTAGGCTGTACCTTAAACGGGCGGTGCCGGAATTGCAGGGCGAATTAAAAGAAACCATCGCCGTCTTGCTGGACAAAGCCGAAGAACACAGTGGAAGCGTCATGCCCGGCTACACCCATTTGCAGCGGGCACAGCCTGTAACGGCAGGCCATTGGCTCTGCGCCTGGAGCGCCGCCCTGGTACGGGATCTTTCCCGTTTTGGCGATGCCCTTAAACGCCTTGACGAGTGCCCCCTGGGTTCAGGCGCTTTGGCGGGTTCGGGCCTGCCCCTGGATCGCAAGGCCGTAGCGGAAGCCCTTGGCTTTGCCCGGCCTACGCTTAACGCCATGGATTCCGTGGCCGACCGGGATTTTGCCCTGGAATTGGCTTCGTCTTCTGCCATCGCCATGACCCATCTTTCCCGCTTTTGTGAAGACATTGTCCTTTGGGCCAGCGAGGAGTTTGGCTTTATAAACCTTGCCGAATCGTGGAGCACCGGATCTTCGATAATGCCCCAAAAGAAAAACCCCGATTTTGCCGAGCTTATACGGGGCAAGGCGGCAAGGGCCTGTGGTAATCTTGTTACCCTTTTAACCCTGTTAAAAGGCCTCCCCTATGCCTATGACAAAGATTTGCAGGAAGACAAGGAAGCCCTGTTTGACAGCCTGGACACCCTGCGCATCTGCCTTCGTATGTTTCGGGGGATGATGGCCCAGGCCCGGTTTAACACAAGCCGCATGGAAGCCGCCTCTTTAGGGGGCTTCCTTGAAGCTACCGATGCCGCGGAATACCTGGTACGCAAAGGCCTCCCCTTCCGCAAAGCCCACGAAGCCGCCGCCCTGGTGGTGCGGGACTGCATCGAGGCGGGGCAAAAACATATCGGCGAGCGGAGCCTTGGGGAATTGCAAAAACGCTGTCCCCTGTTTAAGGATGATATTTACAAAGCCATTGCCCCGGCAGCCTGCGTCAAAGCCCGCGGCCTTCCCGGCGGCCCGGCCCCGGGGGAAGTAAAGCGGCAAATCCGCACCCTGCGCAAAATGCTTGGCGGCCCGCCGGACTTGTGAATTTTCTTTTAATTCCTTGCTTTCCCGGAAATAAAGCCGAATTTTCACAATTTGAAGCAAATTGGCCACTTTTTGAACACATCACGATACATCTCTTTTGTGACTGAA